>CAXMLP010000138.1:0-2140 GCA_964194225.1 uncultured bacterium
CTCTCCAACCTCGACGCCAACCTGCGGGAGGAGATGCGCTTCGAGATCCGTCGCCTCCACGACCAGACCGGCATCACAATGGTCTACGTCACCCACGACCAGGGTGAGGCCATGGTCACCGCCGACCGGATCGCCGTGATGAACCTTGGCGAGGTTGAACAGGTCGGCTCGCCCCAGGAGGTGTACGAGCGACCAACAACACGATTCGTTGCCTCGTTCATCGGGCGCACGAACACCCTCGCTGGCAAGCTCGTCACCCGCGGCGTGATCGACTTCGCGGGGGTCCAGCTGCGGGCCACCGATGACACCGGCGCCGCGCCCGGCGACGCCGTGTCGCTCTGCATTCGCCCCCACCAGGTGTTTTTCGGGCCACCGCCCGCCCAGCCCTGCAACACCGTGCGTGGGCAGGTCCTCCGGCAGGCCTACCTCGGCGAGTCCCGGGATTACGTGGTGGAGCTGCCGGGCGCCACCCGGATCCGCGTCCAGGCCAGCCCTTCTTCGCAGGTCCAGGTTGGCGTCGAGGTGGATCTCCACATGCCCATCGGCGACTGCCGGATCGTCGTCGATTGAGCCCCGGGACCGCCTTCTTCGACATCATCGGCACCTGCTTCTCATTCGTTCGCATCCGCGAACAATTGGCCGCGCTCCAGGCGCCACCTCTGCTCTTCGACCTCTGGTTTGCGCAGACGCTTCGCGACGCGTTTGCTCTCTCCCACTCGGGGGGCTATGTTCAGCTTCGGGAGGTCTTCGCGGCGGAGCTGCCACGTACACTCCGCGCCGCGGCCGTGGAGACGACGCCAGCCGACCGTGCGAGGCTTCTCGGTCTCTTCGGCGAGATGCCGCCACAGCCCGGCTTGGCTGAGGCGACGGGCAGCCTTCGCGACGCCGGCTGGAAGGTCGTGGCTCTGACCCAGGGCGCTGCCGAGACCACAAAAGATCTCCTCGCGGCGGCGGGAGTCGCTGACAACTTCGACCAGGTCATCTCGGCGGACGCGGTGCGCCGGACCAAGCCGCATCCGGACGTGTACCGACTCGGGCTGGAGATTGCCGTGGGGCAGCCCTGGATGATCGCCGCGCACGCGTGGGACATCGCCGGCGCTGCCCGGGCGGGCATGCGGACGATGTTTGTCGCGGTCGACGAAGAGGATTACCTGCCGAACGTCTATCCCAGCCCCGACGTGGTGGCTTCCAACCTCGTCGAGGCAGCCGCTCGGATGATCGCCCTCAGCTGATCAGAAACTGCTCCAACGCAGTCTCAAAGCGAGCCAGATCCAACTCGAGGGGGGCCTCTTTGAAGCTGAAGGCGGCGGCGCGGGCGTGGCCGCCTCCCCCCATCCGCCGGGCGATCTCCGAGACATCGTGGTTGCGGCCGCGCAGAGAGACCGTCCGCTTGCCAGGGTTGACGATCGCGGTCACCGACACGTCGAGCTGCTGCATCAGGCTCTCAGCGAGGTCGGACTGGTATTGCTCGGCATAGCAGAGTGCGATTCGCACCCCGCCGCCCGTGACAACCACCCTGGCCTGGGCGACCTTCTTGCTCAGGTAATCCTCCCGCCGGGCATCTTCATGGTCGAGCAGCAGCTCCTCACCGGGAGTGAAGGCGACCTCCGGGTCACGGCTGAATCGCTCCAGGAACCGCTCGTGCCCAAGCAGGCCAACCAGCGCCGCCAGCGGCGCCGACCGCGGATCCTCGTGCCGCCACATGTCGTGGTCCTCCACCAGCCTGGCGAACTCGGTGAAGGCCGCTGGGCGGCCGAGATGATCGAATAGGAGACCGGTGGCGCTCCTGGTCTCATCGACCGTCGCCCAGCTGTGGCGCGCCAGGTCTCCCGAGGAGCGGTGGTGGTCGAGGAGCTGGAAGCTGCCGCCACGAGCGATGAATTCCTCCACCAGGTCGACCGTGTCCCCGCGCAGCCCGTGGTCGGTCACCAGCACCCGATGCTCACCCGCAGTGGACAGCCGTTCTCGCAGGGTCTCCTGCACCCGGCCGTCGATGGCGCCGTTGTCCACCAGCTCGAAGCCGCCGTGATCGGGGTTTGCCCCCACATGGAGGACCGCGCAGCCGACCCCGTCGAGATCGGTGTGGGTGAGGAGTAGCGCCCTCGCCGAGTCTCTAGTGGACTGTAACGGTCAAATGAGG
>CAXMLP010000139.1:0-1728 GCA_964194225.1 uncultured bacterium
TCCTCTACCAGGAGCAGATCCTCGAGATCTGCATCTCGGTGGCGGCGATGACCGCCGGCCAGGCCGACCGATTTCGGCGCGCGATGAACCGCCACCGATCGCATATCGAGATGCGCAGCCTGCACGGCGGCTTCATCGAGGGCTGCCGGCAGAACGATGTCCCCGGCGAGACTGCCGAGGACCTCTTCAAGGCAATCGAGGGCTTCGCGGCTTTCGGCTTCTGCCGCTCCCATGCCGCCGCGTTCGCGCGCACCTCCTACGAGACCGTATGGCTCAAGCTCAATCACCCGGCCGAGTACTACTGCGGGCTGCTGAACAACCAGCCGATGGGCTTCTATCACCCATCGGTGCTGGTTGAGGACGCCAAGCGGCATGGCACCGCGGTGCTGCCGGTGGACATCAACCACAGTGCGGACCGCTGCCTGCCGGCGCTGGCGGGGGCGGCGATCCGGCTCGGGTTCAACTACGTCAAGGAGCTGGGGGCGAAGCCACGCAAGGCGATCTACAGTGAGCGAACCCGTTCCCCATTCACCAGCTTTGATGATTTCCAGGAACGGCTCCGGCAGGACCCGCCGACGGCGCAGGGGGTTCAGAACCTGATCATGGTCGGCGCCTTCGAGGCCCTCGGCATCCCCCGCCGGGACCTGCTCTGGCGGTGGCAGGAGGGCCAGCGCGCCCGCGGCCGGCGGCGGGGACTGGCGCCCCAATCATCACTCGGGCTCACCGCCGACCCGCCCCTGCTGCCGGGTGTCAGCCCGATCGAGAACACCCGGCTGGAGTACGCGATCAGCGAGCTCTCCACCGGCCGCCACCTGGTCCATTACTGGCGGGAGAGGCTCGCCGCGCTCGGTGTCCTGAACAGCCTGCAGGCGCAGCACGTCCCCACCGGCCGCACCGTCCGGGTGGGTGGTTTGGTGATCGTCAGGCAGGCGCCCGGGACAGCCCGGAAGATCCGCTTCTTCACGCTCGAGGATGAGCTTGGCCATGTCAACGTGACCTTCATGCCCGACGTTTACGAGCGCTACCGGCGGGTGGCGAACTCCAACTCAATC
Source organism: uncultured bacterium (assembly GCA_964194225.1). GTDB lineage: Bacteria > Chloroflexota > Dormibacteria > Dormibacterales > Dormibacteraceae > CAXMLP01. Next base: position 1,053 of record CAXMLP010000139.1, read on the forward strand.
CTGGTGATCGAGGGGGTGATGCAGCGCCAGGATTCGGTGCACTCCGTGCTCGTCAAATCAGTGATCGGGCTTCAGCCCAAGGACCGCCAGCTGCCGACCTCGCATGATTACCGATGACGAGGTGGACGTTACAGTCCACACGATGCCAGAGCTACCCGAGCTGGAAGCCGTTCGCCGCAAGCTCACGCCCGAGCTGACCGACCGCATGGTGACCGCAGCTGAGGTCAACCCGAAGAAGGCGCACCTCCTCCGCTACCCGGTCGAGGAGTTCCAGAAGGAGGTGCCGGCCCGGCGCATCAGACAGCTGTCGCGGCGTGGCAAGCACCTGATCTTCGAGCTGGACGGCGGCCACAGCCTCGTAATCAATCCAATGTTGGGTGGCCGCTTCGCCCTGGCCGACGCCGACGCCCTGACGCCGGCCACCCAGGTCTTCGCCCTCCGCCTCGAGGGGCACTCGGAGCTCCGCTACACCGACTTCCGCGACATGGGCCGGATCTACTGGGTGGTCGAGCCGGCCGTCGAGGTGCCGGCCTGGCGCGAGCTCGGCCCCGACGCTGACACACTCGAGACGATTGGTTTGGACACCTTCCGAAAGCGGCTGCGGCGCTACCGCGACGAGCTGAAGGACCTCCTCCGCAACCAGGAGTTCCTGGCCGGCATCGGCAACGCCTACTCC
>CAXMLP010000140.1:0-1566 GCA_964194225.1 uncultured bacterium
GCCGGGCCGGCCCGGCTTCAACCTGGTGGGTCTCGCCGACACGGGTGTGAAGGAAGCGCGGGAGAGGGTCCGGTCGGCGCTTCGCCACAGTGGCCTCCCCTTTCCCCAACAGCGGCTCACGGTGAACCTCGCCCCGGCGGAGCTGCGCAAGGAGGGCAGCGGCTTCGACCTCCCGATCGCGGTGGCGATCTGCCTGGCGATGCGTGGTGCCGGCTGCCCTGACGACACCGCTTTCATCGGGGAGCTTGCCCTCGACGGCAGCATCCGGCACGTGAACGGTGTCCTGGTGGCGGTGCGAGCTCTGCACCGGGCGGGGATCAGAGAGGTTTTCGTGCCGGCCGCCGACGCGGCGGAGGCGGCCCTGGTGGACGGGATCCAGGTGTTTGCCGCCCGCCACGTGGCCGAGGTCATCGGCCACCTCGGCAACCGGGAGCGGCTCGCCGCCCAAGCGCCCGCGACAGCTTCGCCGGTGACACCAGAGGCCGATCCCGACCTTCAGGATCTGGTCGGTCAGCAGGCGGCCCGGCGGGCGCTCGAATTGAGCGCTGCCGGGGGCCATCACCTTCTTCTGACAGGACCGCCGGGGGCGGGCAAGACAATGCTCGCGCGCTGCTTGCCCGGCATCCTGCCGCCGCTCGTCCTCGACCAGGCGATCGAGGTCGCCCAGGTCCGCAGCGTGCTGGGCGAACTGGACGGTTTCCCCCTTCGCTGGGAGCGGCCGTTTCGGTCTCCCCACCACAGCATCTCGATCGCCGGCCTGCTCGGTGGCGGGACAGCGCTGGCCCGCCCCGGGGAAATCACGCGCGCGGATCACGGTGTGCTCTTCATGGATGAGCTTGCCGAGTTCCAGAGCAATGCCCTCCAGGCTCTTCGCCAGCCGCTGGAACAGCGCCAGGTCACGATCACCCGGTCCCAGGGATCGGTCACCTATCCGGCGCGCTTCACGCTTGTCGCGGCCACCAATCCCTGTCCGTGTGGTTGGGCAGGTGACGGGCGTCGCGAGTGTCGCTGCCCGCCGGCGGCGGTCGATCGTTACCAGCGCTCCCTGTCGGGCCCGCTGCTCGACAGGATCGATCTGCGCGTCACAGTGACCAGGCCTGCTCTCAAGGCACTCTCGGGACCAGCTTCCGGTGAGCCCAGCGCAGCGGTCAGAGAACGTGTGGTGGCGGCCCGCGACCGCCAGGAGCGGCGCCAGGGAGGCCTCAATGCCCAGCTCAGCGGGGCTGGATTGCGAGCCTGGGCGCCGCTCGGCCGGTCCGGCCACCTGCTGGCCAGATGGGCGGAGGAAAAAGGGTTGACCGCTCGCGGCTTCCACCGCGCCTGGCGCGTGGCGCGGACCGCGGCGGATCTCGATGGGATCGATCAGGTGGCCGAGGGCCATGTGCTCGAAGCCCTGGGCTACCGGTTGCCCGACCATGACCGGGCGGCCTGAGATCTCGCTCCGGCATCGGGGCCGGTGGCCGCCGCCGCCGGGCTGCCGGGTTGCGGTGGTTGGCTCGCGCCGGCCCAGCCCCTACGGCGAGGCGGTGGCCGAAAGGCTGGCGGGCGACCTCGCGGCGGCCGGGG
>CAXMLP010000141.1:0-4292 GCA_964194225.1 uncultured bacterium
GACTGTGACGCGGTTCCTTGACCACCACCTTCTGGGTCGGGAGTGGAGCCCTCCAGACCTTCTCTGAGGCGATTGCGTGAAACGTTTCGCGTTGCATGATCTCGATCAGAGCCCCGCGCGGCCTTGGCGACTATTTGAACGCAGCGCAGAAGCGTAGAGCCTCCAAAGGAGCTTGACAGCCAGTCTGCGAACGCCGGCAAGGATGGGCCGGGTTGGCGCCGACGTTGTAGCGGGGCGGGAGATCCTCCGGAATGCGGGAAGGCGCTTTGCCAGCTGCCCGGACGGATGTCGAAGCCGATCCGACCCGCAGATGTTTCCCAAACGTACACTTTGGTCGCCTGATGGCTGCTCTCGACTCCGTCCGGCCGACCCGCCCGCTGGAGGCGTGGAAGGTCGTCATGTCAACCTGCAATGCACCTGCGGGGGCGACCGATCCGGTCACCCGCTGGCTCGTCCTGACGCGCGCGTGCGTCCAGCCGATGACGTTGACCGCCGCGGCAATCGCGGGGCTGCTGGCAGTTAGGGCGACCGGCTTCTCCGCCTGGCTCTTCCTGCTGGCCGGGGTCGGGATCGTGCTCGCCCACGCTGCCAACAATCTGGTGAATGACATCTTCGACGAGGGCCTGGGCGCCGACACGGCCGACTACCCGAGAGCTCTCTACGCTCCCCACCCCGTGCTGTCGGGGATGGCCACTCGACGAACCATGGTCACCGCGTTCTTGATCCTGAACCTGCTCGACCTCGGCGTCCTGGCTACCCTGACCGCTTACCGGGGCTGGCCCGTGGTCGCCTTCGCGGTGCTCGGCTTGATTGGTTCGGTCGGCTATGCCGCGCCATACATCCGACTCAAGAAGCGAGGTCTGGGCGAACCTGTCGTCTTCCTGATCTGGGGCCCGCTGATGGTGGGTGGGACCTACTTCGCGGCCACCGGCCACCTGCCCTGGCAGGTTGTCGCCGCGTCGATCCCGTACTCGATCCTCTGCACAACCGTCCTCTTCGGGAAACACATCGACAAGTTGGAATGGGACACTCCCCTCGGAATCCGCACGCTGCCGGTGCTCATGGGAGAGCGGCTGGCGCGGGCGGTCACCCTTGGCCTCATGGTCGCCTTCTACGTGGCGGTGGTGCTTTTGGTCCTGGTTCGCGCCCTGCCCTGGCCGGCCCTGCTCGCGCTCGGCGGGCTCCTCCGGCTTCGGGAAGCATGGCCCCACTTACGCAAGCCGCGCCCGTTGCTGCGTCCGGACAACTTTCCCGTCTGGCCCCTCTGGTACGCGGCGGTTACATTCGTCCACACCCGCCGAGCCGGCGCGCTGCTCGTCACGGGCCTGTTCGTGGGTGCCGTTCTGGGGTTCGTCCCGGGCGGCTGACCGGTTTGTCTCCCCGGGTCTCCTCACTTTCCTGACCGGTGTTGGGCCCGTGGCCCGGTTGAGAACCGTCTGCATCCCGTGTCCGGAGTGACTGTTGCGTGGCGCGGCGGTTGGGGCCATCCTTTTTCCACGATGGCGGGTCCCACTCGAGTCGAGAAGGCCGGGTCATCAGGCTCCATCGGTGCAGCCGTCAGTGACTCTGCCGGGCGCCCTCCGCCGACCTGGTCCGGCCACGCCTACGACTGGGCTTTCTCACTGTTCGCGACCAGCCTTGTGGCGGCCGGCTACTACGACTCGTGGATCAACCGCCACCTGCCCGTCCGCCCCTGGGAGCACGCGCCGGCGCAGGCCAGCTGGATGGCGGTCACGACCTTTCTCGTGTTGACGGCCCTCGTTTCATGGCGGCAGGGCAAGGCGCGGGATTCTCTGCTGCCCAGTGGCTACCTGTTGCCCGCACTCGGTTGCGCGATCTTTGCCGCCGGGATGTTGATCTCAGGCTGGTGGACCACGGCCTTCGGCACCGACTTCGGGGTTCCCGGTTTGTTCCGGCCGCCGACCCTGCTTCAGATAGGGGGAGCCGTCCTGATCGTCACCGGCCCACTCCGAGCCGCCGTCGCCCGGGGCGAGTTGCTGGCGCGTCCTCCGGCAGTCCTCTCGGCGGCCCTGATCCTGGCCTCCATAACCTTCTTCACCCAATTCGATCATCCCTACGTCAACGAGTGGGCGGCGGACAAGGCCGCGCCACCTTTCCCGCTCGACTTCATGCGTGAGGAACTGGGCGCCCTCGGCTTGATGCTCCAGACGACTGCGGTCACAGGCGTGATCCTTGTCACCCTGCGCCAGATCCGCCTGCCGCTGGGCGCGGTCGCGTTCATGTTGATCGGCACCGCACTGCTCGTCTGCACGCAACTCGGCGATTACTGGATGCTCCTGGTAGCGGGAATCGTTGGAGTGAGCTGTGAGGTGCTTCTGATCCTTGCCCGGCCGAGAGCAGATCGAATCGTCGCTTTACGGCTCTTCGCCGTGGCAACTGGCGCTCTGCTTGCGGGGGTCTACCTGGTCTTTGTGGCGGTGGTCAAGGCACCTGGTGGCCGCCCGACCTCACCTCCGGCGCGGTGCTCCTCTGCGGGCTCCTCGGCGGCGTCGTGAGCTACCTGGTCTTTCCCGACAACGATGCGAACCGCGCCGCGGCCGTGCTCTGGCCGGGGCAGGCGCAGGACTCATCATCGACTGGCCCGGACGTTAGCGTGGACCGGGTCGAGCACGCGCTCAAGGTGCTCCACAAACCGCGCGACCTGGCCGAGAGCCCACTCCGTGAGCTGCGCTGCCTGAGCGCACCCACCGGAGCTGCCCTCCGGCAGTCGATGGAGGATGCCATCGCCTTCCTCCGCGCTTCCGAGCACCAGCTGGACGCCCAGGCTGGCGAGATCCTATACCTCTATTACGTGCGCAGGCTCGGTGGCCATTACCCGGTGACCCTCCGAGTCGGTCTGAGCCGGGCGGCCTACTTCAACCGACGTTCTTACGGAGTCCGCCGGCTGGTTGATCGGCTCAAAGAGCTCGAGGAGATCGCGACCACCGCCTGAACCCCACCCGACCATTCCTGCCTGGACTGGTCTCGCTCAAGTCCAACGACTCATCCCGGACACGTCCCGGACCTGACGTGGATCGGTCTGCCCGAAAGCTCCGCCTCACCACCCCAACCGGGGCCGGAAGGAGGAGCAGGACATGTTCGGAAACCGCAACCGCGTCTCGACCGGTTCGACCAGGCCCAGCGTCGAGCGGCTCAATCTGGCCGACCTGCATTTCGCCGACACCATGCCCGAGGGGCGCCGGTTGGTGCTTCCCGGGCGCGGCACAACCTTCGTCCGGGAGGCGGCGGGGCCCCCCGGAGCGCCTGCCGTGCTCCTGGTCCACGGCCTGCTGGCGACGGCAGACCTCAATTGGTCCACGGCCATACCCGCGCTCGCTCGGCGATTCCGGGTCGTGGCGCCCGACCTGCGAGGACACGGTGGCGGGATTCGCACAGGAAACTTCCAGGCGGCCGATTGCGCTGACGACCTGGCTGCGGTCGTATGCGAGCTCAACCTCGGGCCTGTGATCGTGGTCGGCTACTCGCTGGGAGGCGCGGTGGCCCAGCTGTTCGCCCGTCGCCACCCGCATCTGGTCGCCGGCATCGTGCTCTGCGCCAGCGCCTGCAGCTTCCAATCGTCAACATGACCAGACCTCGGCGGTTTCGCCAAGAACCCCTAGCTCCCGCGCCAATGATCCAAGAGCGCGTCCTCTGCGTAACCGCTCCAACATCCCCCCTTTGACAACGACCGCAGCAAAAAAGAGGCGTCTCGGCTGAGGGGTGGATTGAGCCGGTGTCGGGAGCGAGACCGGTTTTAGGTGGACGGCCAGCCGTCCAGTAGCGGTGCGAGGACCTCCTCGCAGAAGGAGACGCGATGAGCGACCTCACCCGACGCCGGTTCCTGACCAAGACCTCCCTCGGTGTGGGTCTTGCGGTGACCGGCCTTGCCGCCGCCGCGCAGCTCGAGGGCGCGCTTCCCCCTCTCGGCGCCGGCGCACGCCGCGCCGTCGCGGGCCAGTTGCCCCATAACACGGTCCTCCACGTGAGGGACCTGTCGACCGGCGAGTTCATGCTCCTCGCCGGCACCCGGGAGATCGTCTTCCGCGATCTCGACCTGGCGAGTCAGCTGGTCGCCGCCGTCAACCGAGCCGCCGCCACCGGCGGACGGAGGATCTGAAAGCAATGTCATCCCATCGCGAAGCACCCGAGATCTCGAAGGACCCTGTTGCTGACAACACCGACACGTACGCTTTCGTCAGCCCTGGAAACGACGGCACGGTGACTCTGATCACAAACTACGTTCCCCTCGAGGGACCAGCCGCGGGCCCCAACTTCTACGAGTTCGGGGACGA
>CAXMLP010000142.1:0-5285 GCA_964194225.1 uncultured bacterium
TGGTTCTGGCCGACGTCGGCGACCACGATCGCCTCATCCTTGCAGCGCCGGTACATGTCCATCAGGACGTCCTGCGGCTGCAGATGACCATTCGACTTCGTGTACTTGAGCGGGTGCTCCTCCCGCCAGATCTCGATCTGATTGAGCCACTCGGCGCGATCCGGGGGAGGCGGTTTCACGAAGGCCTTCATTGCGCTCAGCGCTTGCTTGGCGTCGGCGACCACCTCGAGGTGGGGGCGGACGTTCTTTCCCATCTCACTCGCATCGATGTCGACATGGACGTAGTGCTCGGCGCGCGGCGCCCACTCGCTCAGCTTGGCGGTGACGCGGTCGTCGATCCGCATCCCGACCATCATCAGCAGGTCGGCGTTCTGCACCGCCTTGATGTTCCAACCGGTCCCCATGAATCCCGTCATGTGAAGGGCCAGGGGGTGGCGGGTTGGGAATCCACCGACGCCGAGGAGGGTGGTGCCAACCGGGGTTCCCGACCGCTCGGCAATTTCGAGGAGCTCGGCCTCGGCGTGGCTCAGGATGACCCCGTGACCGGCCAGGATCACCGGCCGGCGGGCGTTGGCGAGCATCTCGGCCGCCGTCTCCACCTGGGTCAGATCGGCTTCGAAGGCGGGCCGGTAGCCGGGCAGCGCCGAGCAGACCGTGTACTCCCACTCCCCCACCGCCTGCTGCGCGTCCTTACAGATGTCGATCAGGACGGGCCCCGGCCGCCCCGTGGTCGCGATGTGGAACGCCTCGGCGAAAACCCTCGGGATGTCATCGGCATGGGTGACCAGGTAGCTGTGCTTGGTCACCGATTGCGTGCAGCCGATGACGTCAGATTCCTGAAAGGCATCGCTGCCGACGGTGCGCGAGGCCACCTGTCCCGTGATGGCGATCATCGGAACCGAGTCCATGAAGGCGGTGGCGAGCCCGGTGACCAGGTTCAGGGCGCCCGGCCCCGAGGTGGCGATCACGACACCCGGCTTTCCGGTCGCCCTCGCATAGCCATCGGCCATGTGGGCACCGCCCTGCTCGTGGCGAACCAGCACATGGCGAAGCTTGGGGTGGTCGGGCAGCGCCTGGTAGATGGGCAGGTTCGCGCCACCGGGATATCCGAAGATCACGTCGACCCCCTCCTGCTCGAGGGCCACCAGGACCATGTCTGCACCTGTCATCGGGACTGCGTCACCACCATGTAAATCTCTCCAGAAAAAGCAAAAGCCCCCGCTTTGGGCGGGGGCTTCAGCGCGACCAGTTCAGCTCGCGTGAGGCTCCGCCCAATCGAGGGCAATGAGCTCTACAAGAAGGAAAATGCTTGAGGACGATGCCATAGCCGTGGAATCGTAGCCCAGCACCCAAGCCAGCGGTAGTGAACCGATCACAAACGCCACCATCGAAGCCTGGTCGTTCAAGCCAAAGAGCAGGCCCCGCGAAGGAGTCTCCGCTTCGCTTCCGGGCTGTTTTTCGAGCAGGGTGGCCGGCCTCCAACCTGCGCAGTAAACCGGCTCCGATCGCGTCTACTATGCCAGCGTCATGAAAGCTGCCCTCGAGTTGAAGCGTGCTGCCCGACCGGCTCCCACGCTCGCCGGTCGCACCGTGGTGGTGGTGATGCCCGCCTACAACGCGGCCGAGACGCTGCGGCTCACATGGCAGGAGATTCCGCACGAATCCGTGCATCGGATCGTCCTGGTCGACGACGCGTCGCGGGACGAGACGATCGCGGTGGCGCGCTCGCTTCACATCGACGTGGTCGCCCATCCCCATAACGTCGGGTACGGCGGCAACCAGAAGACGTGCTACATGGAGGCGCTCCGGCAGGGCGCTGACATCGTCGTGATGCTCCACCCGGACGGCCAGTACGACCCGACGCTGCTGCCGCAGCTGGTCCAGCCGATCGCCGATGGTGACTGCGACATGGTGCTGGGGTCCCGCTTCATGACCCCGGGAGGAGCCCGCCAGGGCGGCATGCCGCTCTACAAATTCATCTCGAACCGGGCCCTGACAACCTTCGAGAACCTCGTGCTCGGCCGGCGGTTCGCCGAGCTTCACACCGGCTATCGAGCCTACAGCCGGGCCTTCCTCGAGACCATTCCCTTCCTGCGCAACTCCAACGACTTCGTATTCGACACCGAGGTGATCGCCCAGGCTGTGGCCTTCGGCTTCCGGATCGGCGAGGTGCCGGTGAAGACCAAGTACTTCCCCGGCGCCTCCTCGGCCACCCTCCGCCAGAGCCTGGTCTACGGCTTCAAGACGCTCTGGACCATGGCCCGCTACTTCGCCCATCGGACGGGCCTCCATCGAAGCCGCCTCTTCCACCGTTAGGAGCGAGCCGCAATCCTCTTCAGAGGATCCCCCCGTTGGCGTCGATGATCGCGCCGAACATGTAGGACGAGGCATCGGAGGCAAGGAAGCCGACGATGGCCGCGATCTCCTCGGGCCGGCCCGGGCGGCCGGCGGGGATCGAAGCACTCAGCCGGCGGTAGCCCTCATCGTCAAGGTTCGCGCGCAGCATCGGGCTGTCGACGGCGCCGGGGCACACGCAGTTGACCCGAATTCCCTCTTTGATCATCTCATTGGCGACGTGGCGCGTGAATGCGATCACCGCCCCCTTGGAGGAGGTGTAGGCGGCGTCGGAGGCGAGGCTGCGGTGCCTGCCCGCCACGGACGCGATATTCACAATCGCGCCCCGGCCCGCCCGCCTCATGGCCGGCAACACCGCCTTCGTGCAGAAGAAGGTTCCCTTGACGTTGATCGACATCACCCGATCCCAACGCTCCTCACTGATGTCTCCGACCGGCACCCAGGCCGGAGCGACGCCAGCCGAATTGACGAGGATCGTGGCCGGGCCGAGGCGCTTTTCCGCCTCCGCCACAGCGGCGGCCACATCTGACTCGTTCGCCACATCGCAGGTGAGCGAAACCTCACCCTCGCCCGGCCGCAGGTCAAGCGCGGCCACCCGGGCACCCAGCGCGCTCAGCCGGCGCGCCACCGCCTGGCCGATGCCGCTGGCCGCCCCGGTCACGAGCGCCACCTGGCCGTCGAGTCGAAGGTCGTCCACGAGCCAAGCATCGCGGAAAATCGGCCGGGATGGGAGAACCGTCATCGGGCCTTACAGTCGCCTGACAGAAACGTGACCCAAATCGTTCGCCGAGAAGTACCAGTAATCGAATTTGATGCGTTAAGTCATGTAGGAGGTCACATCCAACATGACTACCAAGATCAAGACTGATAGCCGCCGTCCCGCCAAGGACCGACACCCCGAGGTACCGGACCTTCACACACAGTTGGAGGATGCCCTCAGCTCAGTCTGGGCGGCCGAGGCCAATTGGCGGTTCGACGATCGCATCGACCTATCGCTGGGCAAGCGCCGCCGTTCGCATTGAGGCGCCGGGCAGAGGCGCCGGTTAGGACGCGTGGGCTGCCGCTCGATTATGGTGGGGCCCATGACGATTCCGGACGGCTGCCCGAAGCCCGTGAGTACGCAAGGCAACCCTCCCTGATGCCGTGCAGCGAGCCGTTCTAGATGGTTCCCTACTCGGACCGTCGCCGCTTCATGCGGCTGGAAAAGCCGATCGCCTACCGCAAGGCCGGGGCCGCCGACGCCGAGGCGGGTAACAGCACCCTGGACATCAGCCCGGGCGGCATGCGGATCCACACCAACGAAGGCTTGGAGAAGGGCGATCGAATCGAGCTCGAGCTGCTGCTGGACGAGGGCCGGCAGGAGTGGTTCAAGGTGGTCGCCAAGGTGGCGTGGACGATGCGCCTTGACGTCGGTTCGGCCGCCCTCTACGAGATCGGGCTGCGCTTCATCGAACTGCCTGAGGAGGATCGTCGCCACCTCGAGTCGGCACTGACGCCGCCCCCGCGCTGGCCCTGAGGGGTCCCGCCGCCGGTGGCCTCTCCACTCTAGACGTTCTTCACGGCGGTCACCAGCTCGGACAGTGACTTCTTGGCATCGCCGAAGAACATTGTCGTCTTTGGATTGAAGTACAGCGGGTTGTCGACGCCGGCGAATCCCGAGGCCATGCTGCGCTTGAGCACCACCACGTTGGCCGCTCGGTCGACCTCGATGATCGGCATCCCATAGATCGGGCTCGAGGGCGTGTCCTTGGCGGCCGGATTGGTCGTGTCGTTGGCGCCCACCACAAGGGCGACATCGGTGCGCTCCAGCTGGGGGTTGATCTGCTCCATCTCATACAGCTGCTCATAGGGCACGTTCGCCTCCGCGAGCAGCACGTTCATGTGCCCGGGCATTCGCCCGGCCACCGGGTGGATCGCATATTTCACGTCGATCCCGCGCTTCTCCAAGAGCTCTGCCAGCTCCCTGACAGCATGCTGGGCCTGGGCCACCGCCAGCCCGTACCCCGGCACGATGACAACCGACTGGGCGTACGCGAGGAGCACCGCAACATCGTCAGCCGACCCTGATCGAACGTTCCCGCCGGCGGCGCCCAGGGCGGCCGCGCTGGCCGTCGGCGCGCTGCCGAAAGCGCTGAAGAGCACGTTCCCGATTGAGCGTCCCATCGCCCTGGACATGAGCAGGGTGAGCAAGGTTCCCGAGGCGCCGACTAGGGCCCCGGCCACGATCAATACCGTGTTGCCGAGAACGAAACCGGTGGCCGCCGCGGCCAGCCCGGTGAAGGCATTGAGGAGCGAGATGACAACCGGCATGTCGGCGCCTCCGATCGGGAGCACGAAGGCCACCCCGAGCACCAGGGCCAGGATGGCCATCGCGACGAAGAGGGGCAGGTTGAGGGTGCCGGCGACGAGTAGGGCGGCGAGCCCGAGGATGGCGAGGGTGATCAAACCGTTGACGAGCTGCTGGCCGGGGTAGGTCACCGGCCGGCCGGTCATCCACTCCTGGAGTTTGAGGAAGGCGATCATGCTGCCGGCGAAGGAGACGCTCCCGATGACCGCGGAGAGGATGATCGGGACCACGATTCCGGCACCGCCGTGGCCCTTGATGTAGTCGCTGGTCGCGATCAGGGCAGCCGCTCCGCCCCCCACGCCGTTGAACAGGGCCACCATCTGCGGGATGGCCGTCATCTTCACCTGCCGCGCCCCCGCCACCCCGACCACCGTGCCGATGACGATGCCGACGATCACGAAGGTGAAATTGGTCACCTGGACAGCGGTGGAGACCAGCGCGATTCCCATGCCGAGAGCGGCGACCCGGTTGCCCCGGCGCGCGGTGCGCGGCGAGCTGAGGTAGCGGAGCCCGAGGATGAAGCAGACCGCCGCCAGCAGGTAGCCGGCGTCGATCAGGACCTGTCTGGGCATCAGCCCTCTTT
>CAXMLP010000143.1:0-2487 GCA_964194225.1 uncultured bacterium
CCCGGGGGTGTGGCTGGGCGCTGCACTGAGCGCCCTCGCTCTCAAGGGCCGCAACAAGCTGACGCTCGTGCTCTCACCGCGCATCTCCACCTTCGGTTACTGGGTCGAGCAGCTGATCGCCGAGTCCACGGGCAAGCAGGGCCGCGGGATCATCCCGGTGGAGGGAGAGTCGGTCGGTCAGCCCGGGGTTTACGGCCCCGATCGCGTCTTCGTCTACATCCGAATGACCGACGAACCCGAGAATCGCGCAGTGCGTCAGCTCGAGGCGGCCGGCCAACCGGTCATCACTCTCTCGCTGCGGACGCCGATCGACCTCGGTGGCGAGTTCCTGCGCTGGGAGCTGGCCACCGCCATCGCGGGCGTCGTCCTCGACATCAATCCATTCGACCAGCCCAACGTGCAGGAATCAAAGGACAACACCAAGAAGGTCCTCGCCGGCTATCTCAAGACCGGCCGGCTCCCGGCGGCGCGAACCGTCGCGGCGGTGGACTCGACAGCAGAGCTCCGCAAGCTCCTCTCACACCTGAAACCAGACAGCTACTTCGGGCTGATGGCATACACGGCGCGCGGCGCGGCCGCGGAGCGGGCGATCAAACGGATTCGAATCGCCGTGAGGTCGGCGCGCCGGGTCGCCACCACCGCCGGCTACGGGCCCCGCTTCCTGCACTCGACGGGCCAGCTTCACAAGGGCGGCCCGCCAGTCGGCGTGTTTCTCCAGATCGTGCAGGAGGACCGGATCGACGTGCCAATCCCGGGTCAGGAGTACGGTTTCAGCGTTCTCAAGCAGGCGCAGGCGATCGGCGACCTGAACTCCCTTGAGGCGCGGCGGCTGCCCGTGCTCCGCGTGAGCCTCGGCCGCAACCACACGCGGGGCTGGGGTGACCTGGTGGCGGCCGTCGAGGCCGCCCTGCGCTGATCCGGAACCAAGCAACAAAGGAGCGCCAGATGGAAATGGGCATGATCGGCCTCGGCCGGATGGGTGGCAACATGGTCTCCCGCCTTCTGAAGGCCGGCCACCGGATGATCGCGTTCGACATGTCGCCACAGGTGGTGCAGGCAAAGGTGGCCGAGGGAGCCATCGGTGCGGCCAGTCTGGAAGAGTTGACGGGCAAGTTCGAGCAACACCCGCGTGTCGTATGGGTGATGGTCCCCGCCGGCGAGGCGACGACAAAGACGATCGCGCAGCTGGGATCGGTGCTCCAGCCGGGGGACATCGTCATCGACGGCGGCAACACCAACTGGCAGCTCGCCATGCAGGACGCCGAGGGCCTGAAGGCGAAGGGGATCCATTACCTAGATGCTGGGACGAGCGGCGGCATCTGGGGCCTTGAGAACGGCTACGGGCTGATGGTGGGCGGCCAGCCGGACATCTTCGAGCACTGCCGCCCGCTGCTCGCGGCACTCGCCCCCCCTGAAGGCGGGCTGGTGTACTGCGGGCCGGAGGGCGCCGGGCATTTCGTGAAGATGGTGCACAACGGGATCGAGTACGGACTGATGCAGGCGTACGGCGAGGGTTTCGAGATCCTCAAGAAGTCCCGGGCGTTTCCAGGGATGGACCTCCAGGCCATCGCGGAGGCCTGGGGCCACGGCACCGTCATTCGCTCCTGGCTGCTCGAGCTGATCGCCCTTGGCTTGAAGGAGGACCCCGAGCTTGCCACGCTGACCGCCTATGTCGAGGACACCGGAGAGGGACGCTGGACCGTGCAGGCCGCCATCGACGAGGATGTCCCCGCGTTCACGATCACGCATTCCCTCTTCGAGCGATTCCGGAGCCGTGACCCCAACTCCTTCTCGGATCGGGTCGTGGCGATGATGCGCAAGCAATTCGGCGGCCATGCCGTCCGGCCGGCGGGACATGGCTAGAGCGGTCGAGGGGACCGGTCTGAATCGGGAGAACCCGCTCGGCGAGGGACTGCTGGAATACCGCGTCATCGACCCGGCCGTGATGGTCATCTTCGGCGCCACCGGCGATCTGGCCCGTCGCAAGCTGCTGCCGGCGATCTATAACCTGGCCGCCCAGCGGATCTTGCCGCCCGGCTTCACGGTGGTCGGAGTGGCCAAGGACGAGACCAGCGACGAGCAATTCCGGCACAGTGCAGCGCAGGCGATCAGAGAGCATTCGCGCACACAACCGGTCCTTGAGCCGGTCTTGCAATCGCTCCTTGAAGGGATGCGTTATCGCCAGCTGGACTTCGACAACACAGCCGGCTTCAAGGTACTGGACCTCTTCCTGGATGAGGTGGACCACGAGTGCCATGCCGCCGGCAATCGCATCTACTACTGCGCGACGCCCCCTGCCACCTTTCCCCTGATCGTCCAGAATCTGGGCAGCGCCGCGATGGCACGGAGCCGGCGCGGCAGCTGGCGCAGGATCCTGATCGAGAAGCCGTTCGGGAGCGACCTCAAGTCGGCTCGAGCGCTGAATGCCGAGGTCACCTCGGTCTTCACCGAGGAGCAGGTATTTCGAATCGACCACTACCTGGGCAA
>CAXMLP010000144.1:0-2176 GCA_964194225.1 uncultured bacterium
GGTCCGGACCCGACCATGAGCGATCGCCCCCGCGTCAAGGCGCCTCTCCAGCTCGACAGCGTCAAGCTTCGCGATGGCCGCGCCGACGATCGCCTCGACCTCGGGCCGGCAGTCCCGGCGGTGCTGGAAGGTGGCAAAACGGGGCTCCTCGGCCAGCTCTGGCATCTCCAGCTCCCGGCAGAGGCTGCGCCATTCCGAATCCTGCTGGCAGGTCACGTTCACCAGCACCCCGTCGCGGGTCTTAAAGGCCGAATAGGGAACCAGGAGATGGTGGGCGAGGCCGTTCCGCTTGAAGGGGATGCCGGAATTCATCCATTGGGCGAGCGGCTGAGCCATCCACTCGATCATCGTTTCGAAAAGCGAGACCTCGACGTGCCGGCCGCGGCCGTCGGCGGCCCGGGCGTGGACGGCAGCGAGGATGGAGAGGGCCGCATAGAGGCCGGCGCCGATGTCCGCCACCGGAATGCCCAGTCGCGCGGGCGCCTCCGGCGGGCCGGTCGTCGCCTCGAGCCCCGTCTCCCCCTGGATCAGCATGTCGTACGCCTTCAATGACGCATTGGGGCCCTCCGCTCCATACCCCCAGATGGAGCACACAATCAGCTTCGGATGCCTCTCCAGCAGCGCCTCGGGTTCGAGGCCCAGACCGGTCAGCGCACGGCGCGTCATGTTGTGGATGAAAACGTCAGAGCGGTCGAGCAGCCGGTGAAAGGCCTCGCGCCCGGCCTCCTGCTTGAGATCGAGCGCGAGGCTTCGCTTGCCGCGGTTGAGGAGGACAAAGTAGGAGCTCTGGCCCATGACGAAGGAGTCCCAGCGGCGCGAGAAATCCCCGTGGGGAGGCTGCTCGATCTTGACGACATCAGCGCCCCAGTCGGCCAGGATCCGGGTGCAGAGCGGTGCGGCAACCGCCCGATCAAGACCGACGACCCGCAGGTCAGCTAGCACGCCACCGAATGCTACCCGGTGAGCTAGAAGCGAAGGACCCGGGTCTGCCGGCCGGCCGCAGCCACGAAGAACCCCTCGTCCTTTTGAACGAAAGAGCGCGCCGCTCCAAGAACCGCGGCGTTTCCGGTGATCACATACGGTTCAGCGCGGTACGCCATCTCGGCAGTGCCGATGGCGCCGTGGGGGCTGTCCCACGCGGGCATCCCGCAACCGGCCTGGCGGCAGCCGCTGGCGTGAGCGGGTGCGGGGGCGATCAGCGCCAGGGTGATAAAGGCGAGCAGGGCAGCCATGACCGCAAGACCGACCAGGGCCCAGCCTGTCCGTCGGGAGTTACCGAGAAGTTGATAGCGCCACACTGTCATTTGGATGGTAATGCACTAAACCTTAATTGGGAATGGTCAATGTGAAGTTGAAATTGCTGCCAGCCAACCTTGACACAGGAGTGGCCCCCTGGCAATCACGAATTTTCCCGGCGCGCTCCGGCGCTAGCTGGGATCGGGCAGCGCGATCGCGACGATCTTGGGGTCGCTGTAGGTCCAGCTGGTGCACGTGTAGAGGACGAGCTCCTCGCGTCCGATCGAGTGGGTGATGCTCATGTCGTAGACCGGCCAGGAGGCAGTGTACGAGCGAATCGTGTACCGGAAGATCCCGCCGTCGGGCTCGACGATCAACACCTTCTGGCCGATCGCCGGCGCAAACAGAGGACCGAACATCCCAGGCCGGGCATGCGCGTAGAGGAAGCTGCGGTCACCCTCCCCGGGCCATTTCATCCCCGGGTAGTGGGCGGCCACGTTGAGCGGCGGCTCCTGCCCGTCGCCCTCGATGATGGGCAGGTCGATGCCCAGCCCGGGCAGCTGGACCCGGACTCCGTGATGGCTTGCTACCGGCTTGGGGGCTGGAACGGCGACACCGGCGCCCTCCAGCGGTTCACGCGCCGGCGGGTAGACCACCTGCCGGGCGGTCGCCACCGTCGAGGCAGCCGGCTTGGCGGCGGGGGCAGCCCCGCAGGCGAGCGCGACCACCACGAGCGCGAGCGCGGAGCAATGGCGGAAGCGGCGCATTTCGCTAATTCTGTACGCGCCCGCCGAAGGATTGCGGACATCGCCCGAAGCCGGCCGGGGGTTTCAGTCTTCCTCTTCGCCAACGCGACACGGCAGATAGACTCGCCGCAGGCGCGCCTCCAGGCTGACAGGGTGGCTGACCGGTTGACCTGGGCGGCTTCGAAACCGGCGGG
>CAXMLP010000145.1:0-4378 GCA_964194225.1 uncultured bacterium
ATCAACATCATGGAGTTCTGCAAGGCCTATAACGAGAAGACAGCCGCCCAGGCGGGCGATGTCGTTCCCGCCGAGATCACGATCTTTGAGGATCGCTCGTTCACCTTCGTCCTGAAGACGCCGCCGGCCGTCAACCTGTTGAAGAAGGCCGCCGGGATTGAGAAGGGCTCGCCCAAGCCGAATCGCGACAAGGTGGGGAAGGTGAGCCGGGACCAGATCGAGCAGATCGCCCACGTCAAGATGAAGGACCTCAACGCGTTCGACCTGCCGATGGCCGTGAAGATGATCGAGGGAACAGCGCGTTCGATGGGCCTCGAAGTTGGCTAAGCGGCACGGCAAGAAATACCTGGAGGCGCTCGAGAAGGTCGCCGCCGCTGTGAGCCAGAACGGTGACGCCGGCCTCGAGCCCATGAAGGCGTGCGAGGTGGCCAAGGACACCTCGACCGCGAAGTTCGATGCCACTGTTGAGGTTCATGTCCGGCTCGGGATCGACGTACGCCACGCCGACCAGCAGCTGCGCAGCGCCGTTACCCTGCCGCGCGGCACCGGCAAGACTGTTCGGGTTGCGGTCTTCGCCGCCGGGGAGAAGGGGCGCGAGGCGAAGGACGCGGGCGCCGAGATCGTCGGCGGTGACGACCTGGTCAAGCGTGTCTCCGAAGGGTTCACCGATTTCGACGTCGCGATCGCGACGCCCGACATGATGAGCAAGGTGGGACCGCTGGGCAGGATCCTGGGTCCTCGCGGCCTGATGCCGAACCCAAAGTCGGGAACCGTCACCTTCGATGTAGGTAGGGCGGTGAAGGAGGTCATGGGCGGTCGCATCGAGTTCCGCGCTGACAAGTTCGGGATCGTCCACGCTCCGATCGGAAAGGTGTCATTCGAGGCTGAGGCACTGCACGAGAACTTCTCGGCGCTGATCGAGGCCCTCGTGAAGAACAAGCCCTCGGCGGCCAAGGGCGTCTACCTGCGGACCATCTTCCTGTCCTCCACCATGGGCCCCTCGGTGCCGGTGGATGTTCGCGAGGCGGGCAAGCTCACCACCGGCTAGGGCCGGGGCTGCCCAGCCCGCCGCCTGGCTCTTCCGCCGCCCGGCTCCTCAGCCGCCGGCGTCAGGAGCCAGCACCTGGCGGGCCTCCGCTTCGCGTCCCAGGGCGCGGAGAGCTTGGGCGACCGCCTCCCTGGCCAGGCAGATCTCGCGCTGCCGATCGGGAAAGCGAAGACGCTCCGCCAGCGCCTGCTGGAAGGCGTCCAGTGCAGCCACATGCTCGCGGCCTCCGCAAGCTCCCAACCGAGGTTGTTGAGGAGCGGTCCTGCCCAATACCGGTCGGCGGGATCGGTGGCGGCAGTCGCGATCGCCAGGCCGCGCTGGGTCCAGTTGAGGAAAGCCTGCCGGCCACCGGCGGCGAGGGCGGCCATGTGCGCCGCGTCGGCGGCCAGGAAGTCGTCCCCGGCAGTCACCGCTCGCTGAAAGGCGGACTCGAAGAGGGGCAGGCCAGCCGCGCCATCGCCTCCCGAACGGAAGAGCCGACCGCGCTCAAGGTCAAGGCGAATCGCGACCGCCGTGGAATCACCGGCCAGGTCCCTGGCCTCGTCGAGCAGCTTATGGCCCTCGCCGAACCGCTCGCGGAGCCCGGCCAGCCGCGCAAGTTGGGTCATCACCTCGGCGCGACCGGACGCGGTCGCCTCGCGTGCCAGCGCGGCTCGCAGGCTGACCTGGCTGGCCTCCAGGTCGTCGAAGTCCCAGCTGGGTCGGAGTCGGTCTGGCACGCGGGACAGTATGGCTATACTCCACGGTTGCCAAAGAAAGCAGGCGCCGCCCAGCTGGGTCGGCTTAATTCACCTGCCGAGGCGAGCGGAAATGCTGGTCGCGGGGCCCTGGTGCCCTGCGGCTCAAGTTCCTTTCCTGCCGCGCCGAGGTGGTCGAGAAGGAAATGTGTGGATGGCGAAAGTATCCAAGAGGCCCCTCAAGGAGGCCCAGGTCGGTCAGATTGCCGAGAAGCTGCGGACCGCCAAGGTCGTGGTGCTGACCGACTATCGCGGCCTTTCGGTGGCGCAGCTCGAAGACCTGCGCGCCAAGCTTCGACAATCCGACGTCGAGTACCGCATCATCAAGAACACCCTCGCCAGGCGGGCGGCCAACGACGCCGGTCATCCTGACCTCAGCCCCGCCCTGACGGGGCCGGTCGCCTTCGCGCTCGGTTACGGCGACCTCTCCGCGCCGGCCAAGCTGCTTGGCGAATGGGCGCGCAGCACGCGCCTCAAACTAGACATCACAGGCGGTCTGGTCGAGGGGCGCTACTTCGGCGCCGAGCAGATCCGCCAGCTTGCGGACCTGCCGCCGCGCGAGGTCCTGATCGCCCAGCTGTTGGGCACCCTGCAGACACCGATCGCCCAGCTGGTGGGCACCATCCAGGCCCCGTTTCAGCAGCTGGTCGGGCTGCTCGAGGCCTATCGCAACAAATTGGAGGCAGCGTAAATGGCAACAGCCGAAAAACTCAGCCCGAAGGATTTCGTGGAGGCTCTCAAGGGATGGAGCGTCCTCGAGGTGGTCGAGGCCGTGAAGATGATCGAGGACGAGTTCGGCATCAAGGCGGCGGCGGCGGTGGCTGCGCCGGCGGCTGGGCCGGCCTCCGGAGCGGCGGCAGAGGCCGAGCCCGTCGAGGAGCAGACCGAGTTCACCGTCACCCTGACCGCGGTGGGTGACAGCAAGATCAACGTCATCAAGGCAGTCCGCGAGATCACCGGCCTTGGCCTGAAAGAGGCCAAGGATCTCGTCGACGCCGCCCCCAAGGCCGTCAAGGAAAACGTTTCAAAAGAAGAGTCCGCGACGATCATGGGCAAGCTCAAGGACGCGGGAGCAACGGCCGAGGTCAAGTAGGCGGGGCCAAAAGGAACGGCCAATCGGAACGGCCAAAAGGAGGGACCCGGCCCGCATTTTCGCCGCGGACTGGGGCCCTCTGACCAGAGCCCTTGCTTTTTTGTCACCACTTTTCCCCAGGACCGAGGTAACCTAGAGATTGTCGAAACCGAGCTGCAAGCTCTGGTTTGTGTCGCCCGCCCACCGGGTAGGGTTGATGCTATACTCGCGGTTCGTGCACGCAGGGCCGCTGAACCCCCCACTTCTATCAGCGCGCCCTTTTGTCGTCTAAGGAGACTGCCTACCTGTGATCTCAGAGATGAACGCCGCCCCGCGTCGAAACTATGGCCGCATCCCGAACCTGGTCGAGCTGAAGGACCTCATCTCCACCCAGATCGAGTCCTTCACCTGGTTCAAATCGGAAGGCCTGCGGGAGCTGTTCGACGAAATCAACCCGATCACCGACTACACCGGTAAGAACTTCGAGCTCCGGTTCCTCGACTACGAGTTCGGGCCGCCCAAGTTCAGCGAAGAGGAGTGCCGCAACCGCGACATGACCTACGCGGCGCCGCTCCGGATCAAGACCCGCCTGACCGTCAAGGAGACAGGGGAGATCAAGGAGTCGGACGTCTACATGGGCGACTTCGCGATCATGACCGAGGAGGGCACCTTCATCGTCAACGGGACCGAGCGCGTGGTCGTCTCGCAGCTCGTCCGCTCGCCGGGTGTCTACTTCACAGCCACCGAGGATCCGGTCAGCGGGCGGCGCCTGTTCGGCGCCAAGCTGATCCCCAACCGGGGTGCCTGGCTCGAGATCGAGACCTCCAACAAGGACCTCCTGACCGTGAAGATCGATCGCAAGCGCAAGGTCCCGGTGACCGTGCTGCTGAAGGCGCTCGAGCTGCCCCAGCTGAAGGGCAAGGACAGCGACCGCGACGCGCAGCGGGTGGCACTGGCACAGCTCTTCGGGGACGTCGACGAGAACCCCGAGCACAAGTACATCGACTCAACGTTCGAGAAGGACGCCACGGTCACGACCAACGACGCCCTGATCGAGCTCTACAAGCGGATCCGGCCGGGTGACCCGGCAACCGTGGACAACGCTCGCAACCTTCTCCAGAGCCTGTTTTTCAACCCGCGTCGCTTCGACCTCGGCCGCGTCGGCCGCTACAAGGTCGACAAGCGTCTCGGCAAGGATGAGGCGGAGATCCTGGAGCGTGTGCGGGACCGCCAGCTGCGCATCCTGGACCAGGGTGACTTCGTCCAGATCATCCGCAAGCTGATCGAGCTGAACAACGGCAAGGGCGGCAACGTGGCCGATGACATCGACCACCTCGGCAACCGCCGCGTCCGGGCGGTTGGCGAGCTTCTCCAGAACCAGTTCCGGATGGGCCTCATCCGGATGGAGCGGATCATCAAGGAGCGGATGACCATTTCGGATCCGCAGACGGTGACCGCCGCGTCGTTGATCAACGCCCGCCCCGTGGTGGCTGCGATCAAGGAGTTCTTCGGCTCCAGCCA
>CAXMLP010000146.1:0-2625 GCA_964194225.1 uncultured bacterium
GAGCCACGGCAGGACGATTCCCAGGTAGTCGCGCACTCCGCCCAGGCCCACGGCAACCAGCGACAGAAGGACCAGGCTGAAGCCCACGACGGCCAGACCCAGGATGGCCCGGCCTGAGCGGCGAACCAGGAACAGCACCGGGAGCAGCAGCAGGAGCTGCGGCTTGATCATGGCAAGCGCCGCGAGAGCGCCGGCCGTGCCTTCCCGACCAGCCGTCCAAGCGGCAAACGAAGCTGCCAGGAAAACCAGGATGAGCATGTCCGACTGTCCCTGGAGGAGAGTGACGAAGAGCGGCAGGAAGCCCGCAAGGCACGCGCCGGCTGCCAATCGTGGCCACCATCCCTCCAGGTTGCCGCGGATCAGGACCGCCCCGGCAACCACGGCAAGGCCCAGGTTCACCGCCGCCCACGTCAGGTAGGCGGTGCGATAGGGGAGCCAGCCCAAGGGCGCGATCAGAACTGTGAAATGAGGCGGATGTATGTAGGGGAGGATGGTGAAGGGTCCCGGCCCCCACTGGGAGGTCACCTGGGCCTGGAATTCGGTCTGGGCGGCCAGGTTGTAGACGGCGCCGCCGCCCCGAGCCAGGAACAAGCGGGCGGCGGCGTAAAAGGCGAAGAAGTCGGGCCCCTGGAGACTCCCGCTGAACACCCGCCACCACCAGTAAAGGTAGAAGCCGGCCGATTCGGCAGAGGCCAGCGCGGCGGCCGCCGCCGCGAGCCGGGCGGCGACCCTGCGCTGGGCCGCGGTCATCTCCCGGCGTCGAGACGAAGGGCGAACCGTTCGGGGAGCCTCGCCTCGCGGATCGACTTTTTGGCAGACTCGCGGTCATACGGAACGCGCCGGAATTCAAAGGTGCCGGCGCTGCGATCCCAGACGCCATAGCTCGCGTCAGGGACGCCATCCCGCGGCTGCCCGACGGATCCCGGGTTCACGAGCTCGGTTGCGGTGAGGACAAACGTACCGACCTGGTACTCGTGCACGAGGTCTCCGTCCACCCGCCGAAAGATTCCCGGCACGTGAGTGTGGCCGTGGAAGCAGACCTGACCATCAATGAGGTCAAGATTTGCCTCGGCTGTGGCCGTATCGAGGATGTACTCGTAAATATTGTCGCGCGGGCTCCCGTGGACCAGTACGATGTCAGCCCCCAGCTGATCCGAGTCCGGCAACCCGGCAAGCCAATCCAGGCGCTCCTGGCCGAGTCTTACCACAGTCCACTCGATGGCGCGCGCCGCATCTTCGTTGAACCACTCCAGGATTTCGACGTCCGTGCAGGCTCGATCATGATTGCCGACGAGGGTCGGCCACCCCCTTTCGCGCACGAGATCGAGACACCGAATGGGGTCAGCCCCGTAGCCGACCACATCTCCGAGGCAGATCACCTCATCGAGCTGAGGCATGTCACTCATGACGGCTTCAAGGGCCGGCCAGTTCGAGTGTATATCCGACAGGATGCCGAACCTCAAGCGGCTGTGCCATATACGCGCGGATAGATGTGGTCGAAGATGATGGCGATCGCGGCCGCGAAGGGTATCGCGACGAACATGCCGAGAACGCCGGCGAGGCTGAAACCGGCGATGAAGGCGATGATCACCATAAGTGCGGGCAGCTTCACCGCGGCGCCCACTATTCGGGGGAAGAGCAGCTGCAGGACGATGTTGGTGATGACGAAGTAGGTGATCCCGACAACGACCGCCTTGCCGGGCCCGTCGCTGAGGGCCACCAGTTCGATCGGCACAGCTCCGATCCACGGTCCGACAAATGGCACCAGCGCGAGAATTCCGGCCACCACCCCCAGGGCGAAGGCAAATTGCACTCCCTCGAAGGCGAGAGCCACACCGACCGAAATGCCAATGATCGCGGCCACTGTCAGCTGCCCCCGAAGATACGAGCGCAGCATTGCCTTGAGCTTGGGCCAGATATCGTCGAAGTCCGCGCGATAGTCACCCGGGACCAGACGCCTCGTGAAGCCGCTCATGCGGTGTGAATCAAGGCTCACCAAGAATGCGACGATGAGCGTCAGGAGCAGCTGCAACAAGAGGTTGAGCGCGGCCAGTCCAATGCTCAACGCATTGCCGAACTGCCCGAGCAGGAATTCGCCGGCTCGCTTGTCCAAGCCGCTGGCCTGGGCGGTCAGATCAACCCTCAGTCCGAGCATTGTGATGGGGCGCCCCCGGAGCTGCTCAACCTGCCTCTGAGCCTGCTCGACGATCTGGGGAGCCTGCTGCTGAAGCTGCCCAACCTCGGTCGTCAGGAGCGGTACAAAGACTGTTCCCACCGCCGCCAGAAGGGCCAACAGAGCCGCCAGGGTCAACAGGATCGCCACCGCTCGCGGGATAATCTTCTGGACCCTGTCGACGATCGGGTTGATCAGGAATGCGATCAGGGCCCCGATCACAAAAGCGGTCAGAGCATCTCTGATGAGGTAGATGACACCAGCGGCGACAACGAGCGCGGCGCCGCCCAGCGCAATCTGCAGCGGGCGACTGCCCCGTCGCAGCGGAACTCGCTTAGGCGCCTCGCTGGTCACTCCGGCCGTGGGGTCCTCGATCGATGACAATTCGCTGTGGGGACAGCTTAGCGCCCCCCCACCTCAGTTCTATTGCTGAGTCGCTGGGGCAACCTCGT
>CAXMLP010000147.1:0-4375 GCA_964194225.1 uncultured bacterium
CTCCGGCCACTGCTCGGGGTTGTAGTCCCCTCCGTAGAGAAGGTGCGGCAGCCGGGCGCCCAACAGGGGCCCGCCGGGGTCAGCCCTTGGTTG
Organism: uncultured bacterium; assembly: GCA_964194225.1. GTDB lineage: Bacteria > Chloroflexota > Dormibacteria > Dormibacterales > Dormibacteraceae > CAXMLP01. The sequence continues at coordinate 94 of CAXMLP010000147.1, forward strand.
CGCCAAGCGTCAGTCCACGAACGAAATGCTTCTGCAGGGCGATGAAGATGATGATCGGCGGGATGGCGGCCAGCACCGAGCCTGCGGCGAGCAGGTTGTAATCGGTGAAGAAAGCGCCATGGAGGTTATTGAGCGCTGACGTTATCGGCCGCTTGTCGCCCGACTTCATCAGGATCAGAGCCCAGAAGAAGTCGTTGTACATGAAGGTGAAAAGAAGTGTCGCCATCGCGGCCAGAGCGGGCCGGCACAGCGGCAGCATGATGCTCCACCAGATCCGCAGGACCCCGGCGCCATCCACCAGCGCCGACTCGGTGATCTCCTTTGTGATCGTCTTCATGTAGTTGCTCAAAACGAAGGTTGCGAACCCGGTCTGGAAGACGACGTGGATCAGCACAATCCCCACGTATTGGTCGTAGAGCAACCCGTTGTCGCTGAGCAGGTCAGGCAGCGGGGTGTTCAGGTAAATCCAGTAGAGGGGCACGATGATGACCTGCGGTGGCAGCAGGTTGCCGGCGGTGAAGATCATCAGCACCAGTACGTTGAAACGCCAGCTGAATTGGGAGATGGCGAAGGCGAGCATGGACGCGACCAGCAGCGTCACAAGAACGCCAGGGACCACGACATAAAGGGTGTTGAGGTAGTAGTAGGGGAAGTTGGCCTGGGTCCATACCTTGATGTAGTTGTCCAGGTTCAGCGCGTCCGGCCAGCTCAGGTAGCCGTTGTGGGACGTGTCGGCGATGGGGCGCAGCGAGGTGTAAACCGCCCAGAGGAGGGGGAACAACCAGACTGCGCAGACTGTGATGAGAAAGCCGTGCAACAGGACACGGGCGGGCGTCAGTCCGCCCTTCTTCGCCCGGCGAGCGGATACCGCGAGAGCGCTCACTTCGCCTCCGCGCTCACGCGGGACAGGAAAATGACGATCGGCACCAGCGAGATCACCAACAGGACCACCGCGATCGCCGAGCCGAACCCGACCAGGCTCGCCTCGCTGATGCTGTTGTTGGTGATCAGAGTAGAGAGCAGCTCGAGCCCGTTCTTGCCGCGGTTGATGACATAGGCGATGTCGAAAGCGCGCAGCGACTCGATCGCGGTCACGACCACGATGATGACGTTGATCGGCGCCATCACCGGCAATACCACATGGAAATAGGTCTGCCGCTCGGTGGCGCCGTCAACCTTGGCGGCCTCACGCAGGGAGGGGTCGACGCTCTTCAGGCCGGCGAGATAGAGGACCAGGATGTAGCCGACATGCCGCCAGCTGGCGGCAACCAGGATGGAGTAAAGGTTGATGTTGGAGTCACCCAGCCAGTCGATGATCCGGTGCTGTTTCACGAGCCCGAACGCGTTGTTGATGAAGCCCGCGCTGGGGGCGTATTGCAGCTCCCAGATGAAACCCACGACCGCCAGCGAGAGCACGACCGGCAGGAAGAGCACGCTCTGGTAGACGCGGGTGCCGCGGATCTCGCGGTCAAGCAGGATCGCCAGGAACATCCCGATCGGGGTTGAGATGAGCGTGAAGAAAGCGAGCCAGATCAGGTTGTGAGCGAGGGCCGGCCTGAAGAAGAGGTAGGAGGTGAACAGGTTGCTGTAGTTCTTGAAGCCGACAAAGTTATCCGCGCCGATCGGGCCGATACCGCGCCAATCGGTGAATGAAAAGACCACCGACGCCAGCGTCGGTCCCCAGACCAACGCCAAATCGAGGGCCAGCGGGACGCCGACCATGAGGACCAGGATCAGCTTGTCATGGCGCGTCAGGAGGCTGAATTTTCGGTGGCGCCGCATCATCGACGGCGCCCCCGCCACCGGCGCCGTGGGCGTCGGGGCGGGGGTCATGCCGTTGGTCGTGGTCCCAGCCACGGTCGGATGATAGTTCGGGCTTCTACTTCTCGGGTGGCAGCGAATCCCAGAACTTCTGCATGGTCCCCTGGAGACTCGTGGTGTCCTGCTTCGGATCCTTCAGGTAGGTGAGCAGGAAGCTCTGCATCCCGTTGGGGCCGGCGAAGTCGGGGCGGGAATCGCGGTCGAAGAACTGGGTGATCTTCTTGGCGCTGCTGACGATTTCGACAGCCTTTTTCTGGAGCGGGCTGTAGCTGCTGGTGTCTGCATCCGAGGCGGTTGGAATGTTGCCCGGTGAGGCCTGGAACATCAGCAACTGAGTGGAGCCCTTGGCCCAGAACTGCATGTAGGCCTTGGCCTGGCCGAGATCCTTGCTCAGGGAGGGCGACTTCTTGCTCATCATCATGATGTCGATCGGAGCGTCCAGCGCCTTTTCAGCGTCGTACTGGGTGCCCATGTCAGGGAATGGGAAGAAGTCGAGGTCGGCGAGGTCGGCTGCCCCGGCCGCTTTGAACTGGTCGGAAACGAAGAGGCCGAGGATGTACATGCCGGCCTTCTTCTGCACCACCAGGTCGGCCGCCTGCTGCCAGGTCGTGCCGGCCAGGCCCTGGTTGTAAAAGCTGGCCATTTCGGACCACTTCTTGAAGACGTTGGCGACGCGGGGATCCGTCCACTTCTGCTTGCCGGTGCAGAGCTCGACGTGGAAGTCGTAACCGTTGAGGCGCAGGTTGAGAATGTCAAAGGTACCCTGGGCGGGCCAGCCGTCCTTGTCGCCCATCGCGATCGGGGTGAGGCCATCCTTCTGCATCTGAGCCATGAGGCTCTTGAACGCGTCCCAGTTGGTCGGAACCTTGTAGCCCTTTTCGCTGAAGACGCTCTTGCGGTAGAAGACCGCCCACGGGTAATAGTCGATCGGAACCCCATAGATGTGGCCGTCGTTGCCCTTCACCGAGCCCGCGAAGCCGGTGGTGAAGTTGCCCTTGACCTTGTCCCAGGCATCGTCCACCGAGGTGGCCAGGCCCTGGTCGGCGAAGAAGCGCATGCGGTGGCCGCTGAACCAGGTGAACACGTCGTCCGGCGTGCCCTGGAGATAGGTGCTGATCTGGTCCTGGAAGGTGCCGTGGTCCACCGTGTTCAGCTTGACCGTGGTGCCACCGTTGGCCGAGGTGAACGCGGAGCTGATGGCCTCCATGCCCTTCTTCGGCCCAGGGTCAGAGGCGTTGCTGCCGACGCTGACGGTGCCGCCCGTGGTCGAGCCGGAGCTTGAGCCACCCCCGCCCCCGCCGGAGCAGGCGGCGATGAAGGCTGCGACGCTGGAGTAGCCGGCCAGCTTCAGGATGTTGCGCCGGGAGAGGTTCAGATCAAAGGGAACCTCGCTCCCCAGAATCGGTATGCGGGCAGCGCTGTCCCGGAAACGATCGTCAGTCGGTTGACCCACTTCTCTTCCCCCTTCCTTTACGTCAGGAACTGAACATCAGGACTCCTCTCGAGCCGTCCTGACCAAAACCAATTGATCTCCTGTACGCCGCCACCGGCACCTGGCCGATAGCCGGGAACGATGATAGGAACAGTCGCAAAAGTCAATCGCCCGCTTTCGATGGGTGAACGTTATTGTTCGAATTTAATCGATCACGTACCATGCAAGCGAAATGCTGGCCGTGGAGCGGAGGCGGCGGATCGTCGAAATGATCCGATCTCGCGGGGTGGGGGTCGTAGGAGAGCTGGCGGAAACGCTCGGCGCCTCTGAGATCACGCTCAGGCGCGATCTCCGCGTCATGGCCGACCAGGGAATCCTCATTCGCACGCATGGCGGTGCCCTTCTCCCCTCCGGCCTTGCCCACGAGCCCAGCTACACGGAGAAGGCCAGCCAGGCTGCCGAGGAGAAGGCGGCCATCGCCAGGGTGGCAGTCGAAATGGTCCGGCCCGGCGATTCGATTGTTCTCGGTCCGGGCACGACGACCCTGGCCCTGGCCCGCCTCCTGGTCGACTTTCCCGAGCTGACCGTGGTCACCAACTCGCTCCTGGTCGCCGAGGTCCTGATGCCCGCGGCCCAGGTCGAGGTGATGCTGACCGGCGGCACTCTCCGGCGATCGATCCATGCTCTGGTCGGCTCGGCAACCGAGGAGTCGCTTCGCTCGCTCCGGGCTTCGCTCGCCTTCATCTCGGGCAACGGGCTGACCGCCGAGCGCGGGTTGAGCACGCCAAGCCCGTTGGTGGCAGCCGCTGACAAGGCTCTCGCCGCCTCAGCCCAGCGGGTGGTTGTGCTCGCCGACCACACCAAGATCGGTCACGACACGATGTGTCAGACCGCCCTGCTGTCGGACATATCCGTCCTGATCACCGACGACGACGCCAGCCACGTCGAGCTGGCTGCAATCCGCGAGGCGGGAGTCAAGGTGCTGGTCGCCAAGGTGGACCGCCAACGGCAGGCCTGAGTTATAGGACC
>CAXMLP010000148.1:0-3258 GCA_964194225.1 uncultured bacterium
CCCCAGCTGATCGACGCCACCTATGCCCTTCTGCTCGGCACCACGGGAGAGCCGCTGGTGGTTCCGGCCCTCAACCGTGACGGCGACAACCTGTCCGACCTCGTCATGCAGATGTTCGGAACCATCGCCGGAGCCGAGTCGGCCCTGCTCACTCTGGACGACGCCGGCGCAGTCAGCGTCTATATGACCGAGGCGCCCCACGGCACCGCCCCGGCACTCGAGGGAAAGAACGTCGCCAACCCGATGGCGATGATCATGGCGGCGGCCTCACTTCTCGGCCACATGTCCGGCGAGGCCGCCCACCGGAGCTCGCGGGCGATCTACGAAGCCACCCTGGAGAGCGTCGCCGACGGCATCCGAACCGCTGACATCGGCGGCCATACGGGCACCCGCGAATTCACTGACGAGGTGGTCCGGCGAGTGCGCACGAAGCTGGAGGTCTGGTCGTCCCTGGCCGACGTGGAGCGAGCGTACTAAAGGGTCGGCGTTGCCTAGCCGATCTTGAGTCGCTTGAAGCCTTCGGCGTACTCCATCCCCGCCCTCTCGCCGATCTCGTGCAGCCGCTCGCGCATCCTGTCCTCCCAGTCCTTCCAGTTCTGGAACTGCGACTCGTGATGGCGAAGCGCAGCGAGCTTGGCGTCCATGGTCTCGGAGATGTCCACGAAGAACTCCCCCTGGGTCCAGGTCGGGATCCAGACCTCCTTGACGCGCCAGGGCTCCAGACCTTCGTCGAGCAGCTCGCGGAAGGCGCGCGGGTTGCGCGAGGCGGGATAGACGGCGGCCAGGGTGGCCTGACCGACGGCCAGGTGATCGGGATGGTAGCCACCGATCGGACTGTTGAGGTCGATGGTCGGCACGTGCGTGAGGACCAGCTCCGGGCGGAATCGCCGGATCAGCGCCGTGATCTCCCGGCGGAATTCAATGGTGGGCTGCAGGCGGCCGTCGGGGTGACCGAGGAAGATAACCTCCCGCACACCCATCTCGGCAGCCGAGGCCCGCTGTTCGGCGTAGCGGCGGGTGGTCAGCTCGGCGTCCGGGACGGCCGGGTCCTCGCCTCCCTCCGAACCATCGGTGCAGACCACGATGGTGGCCTTCGACCCCGCTCGCGTCAGCCTTGCCAGAGTGCCGGCCGCCCCGAAATCGGGATCGTCGGGATGAGCGCTGATCATGAGCACGCGCTCAAACGTGGGGAATTCCTCGGGAGTCTCGTCAGCCATCCGGACAAGATCTAACCTGCGCGAGGGCCCCGGCTATTTCGCCAGCGGCAGGGAAAACCAGAAAATGGCGCCACCGCCCGACCGCGGCTCGACCCCGATGTCGCCCGCCATCGCCTTCACCAGTGCTCTCGCCACGTAGAGGCCCAGCCCGGCGCCGGGGCCACCGGGATCCAGCTTGACGCCGCGCTCGAAGAGGCGAACCCGGTCGGCGCCGGCGACGCCATTGCCGCGGTCCCTGACCTCGAAGCGGATCGTGTCGAGGAACTGTTCGACGCGCACCTCGACGGAGGCCGGGGCGGAGGAGAAGCGAATCGCGTTGTCGAGAAGGATGCGGACCACCTGGTGCAGCCGCTCGCGGTCCGCACTGACGGTTCCGGCGAGCTGGCCGGCAGCCCGGATCCGCCTGCGATCGGAGCGTTGCCGGGCGATTTCGATCTCGTCGGTGATGATCTGGGCGATCTCCACCTCCTCGGTGAACAGCCGCAGGCGGCCGTCGTCGATGCGGCCCGCCACGAGGATGTCGTCAACCCGGTCGGCGAGCCTGCCCGCCTGCCTGTCGATCACCCTCAGCAGCTCCTCGAGCTTGGCCGGGGCAAGCTCGCCATGAGCCTGGAGGAGCAGCTTCGCCGCGCCCCGGATCGAGGTCAGCGGGCTGCGCAGTTCGTGGCCCAGCACCGACAACAGGTCGTGCTCCTCGCGGGTGCCCGACTCCGGCATCAGCGCGCACCCGACATCAGATGGTCACAACCTTGAGCAGGTTCGTGTGGCCGGGCCGGGAGGCGATCCCGGCCACGATGACGATCCGGTCGCGGCGCCGCGCCAGGCCGCTCGCGAGCGCGGCCGCCGCCGCCTTCTCGGAGAGGCTGTCACCCTCGACCTCGGCCCGGCCGAGCAGGGTCGCGACACCCGAATAGAGCGCTGTGCGGCGGAGCGTCTCGGGGTGGGGACTGACGGCCAGGATGGGGACTGTGGGGTGCGCCTTCGACACCTGCAAAGCAGTGGAGCCGGTCTCTGTGAACGCCACGATCGCCGCCGCCCCGAGCTCGGTTGCGACCGCCGCCGCCGAGTGCGCGATCGCCGCTCCGATTGAACCCGGCTCGATCCAGACGGGCCGGGCCCGCTGGTAAGTGGGATGGTTCTCGGCAGCACGACAGATGGCGGACATCGCCCGCACCGATTCGACCGGGTGAGCGCCGACCGAGGTCTCCTGGGAAAGCATCACGGCGTCGGTTCCATCCCAGATGGCATTGGCGACGTCCGACGCTTCGGCCCGGGTGGGTCGATTGCTGGTGACCATCGACTCCAGCATCTCGGTGGCGGTGATCACGGGCACCCCCCGCCGGTTCGCCCTCTCGATGATGTCCTTCTGAACCGCCGGGACCTGGGCAAGCGAGAGCTCGACCCCGAGGTCGCCGCGGGCGACCATCACACCCTCCACCTGGCCGAGGATCTGATCCAGCTGGGTCAGCGCCTGCGGGCGCTCCAGCTTCGCGATCAAAGGTGCCGACCAGCCGAGGCTCTTCATGGCGCGCCGGCAGGCGGCCACGTCGTCGGCCGAGCGCACGAAGCTCAGCGCGACGTAATCGAACCCGAGTTCAGCGCCAAGGCGGAGATCGCTTCGATCCTTGTCGGTGAGAGCGGGGAGGCGGACGCTGCAGTGGGGAGCGGTGACGCCCTTGCGTTCGTCGAGGAACCCGCCCCTGATGACTACGCAATCGGCCTCCGCTCGCCGCACGCGGCGCACCTTCAGCTCCATCTCGCCGTCCGCCAGCAGCACCCGCTCGTCGGGGGCGAGCGATCGGATCAGGGCGCCATGACTGACCGGGATCATCCGGGCGTCGCCGACGACGCGCCGCGCGGTGAGCGTCACCTGCTCGCCGCGGCGGAGCAGGATCGGCGCCCCGGCCAGCCGGCCGGTGCGGATCTTGGGGCCCTGCAGATCCTGGAGCAGAGCGATGTGGCGGCCCCTCGCGGCGGCCACCGCGCGGACGGCGGGGACGGCCCCTCGCCGGCTCTTCTCTTCCCCTCTCTTTTATACACA
>CAXMLP010000149.1:0-8818 GCA_964194225.1 uncultured bacterium
GCCTAACGGTGACGGCGGCGGTCGTCGACCAGGTGGTCAACGCCGAGGGTCGTGACATCTTCAACCGCGGCCTCGTCACCCGCCAGATCTACATCATCGAATCGGCCACCAGCACGGGAGCCCCCGGCGTCCAGCCGGGCAACTCGGGCGGCCCGCTGGTCGACCTCAATGGAAATGTGCTGGGGGTGATCTTCGCCGCCTCCACGACGGACCCCACCCGGGCCTATGCCCTCACCAACCAGGAGGTGGCCACCGACGTGCAGGCCGCCGCCGGCCGGACCGGGGCTGTCGATGTTGGTAACAAGTGTGCTGTCTGAACCGTTGAGGTGAGCATGCTGAGCCAGGAACGACGCCGGGAACTGATCCAACGCTATGTCGAAGGCCCGGCCATGATCGAGGCCGCGGTGGCCGACCTCGAGCGCGGCCAGCTCGACCAGTCAACCGAGGGCTGGACCCCGCGCCAGGTCGTCCACCACGTGGCGGACAGCGAATTGACGTCGGCGATCCGGCTTCGCCGGCTGATCGCCGAGGAGGCGCCGCTCATCCACGGTTATGACGAGGAGCTCTACGCGCGCCGGCTCCATTACGACACCAGGCCGATCGAGGCCTCCCTGGCTGCAACCCGGGCGGCCCGCCTCAGCTCAGCCAGCCTGCTTGAAGTCCTGACCCCGGAGGAGTGGAGCCGGAAGGGGACACACTCCGAGAGCGGTGCCTATTCAGTCGAGCGCTGGCTGGAGATCTACGCGGATCACTGCCACGACCACGCCGACCAGATCAGGCGGGCCGCGCGGCGGCCCTGAACAGCCAGTCGAGCGAACCCCGCAGGTAGGGTTGCGCCCGGACCAGGACGGTCATTGTCACCCGGTCCCCCTCCACTTCCGCGGCCCACCACCACCACCGGCGGTTGTCCGCCTCCAGCCAGAACCGCCAGGCTCGGAGCGACCAGCGATCCAGAGTGCAGCTCTGCACCTTGCGATCGTCGACGCATTGGTCAATGAACCATTGGGGCAGCTCGCGGTCAGTGAGCACCGCCGACATCACCTCGCGGGCTCGAACGAGGGCGGCGGCACCCCCCGGGAAGGTGAGTCGATCCGCAAGAAAGCCGTCGGGCGGCAGCGGAGCCGGCTGATCTGACTCAACGCGCTGGAGTTCTTCGGCCGCTCTCATTCGGTTGCTCTACATTCTGGAGATGCTGGAATTCAATTGCCTGCACCTCGACGGCTCTGTGGAAACCGTTCACCTGGGTGGGTTCTCGCTCTTCTGCGCCGGCTACACGGGCCGTGATCGCACCGCGATAGAACAGCACATCCGGGAGCTCGAGGAGCAGCTTGGTGTCCCCCGCCCGCGCACCGTGCCAACCTGCTTCCCCATGGTTTCGCGGCTCGCCATGGTCGCCCCGCGGGAGGTGGAGGTGTACGGCACCGTCACCAGCGGCGAGGCTGAACCGGTGCTGCTCCGAAGCGGCGGCCGCCTGCGCTGGCTGGCGGTGGGCAGCGACCACACGGATCGAGCCCATGAGCGCCACGGCATCGCCGAGTCGAAGAACCTGTGCCCCAAGATCCTCTCCAGCGACGTCTGGGACCTGGCCGAGATCGCAAACCGCTGGGACACTCTGCAGCTCCGGTCATGGAGCGACGGCGAGCTCTACCAGGAGGCGCCGCTGGCAATCATGCTCCCCGTCGCCGACCTGGTCGCAACCGTCCCGCCCGATCGCCTCACCACCGAGGCGATCATCATGGGCGGCACCATTCCGACGGTTGCCGGGCTCAAGTACGGCGGGCGCTTCGAATGCTCCCTGTCAGATCCGCAGAGCGGCCGGGAGCTGCGGGTGGGCTACAACGTCAGGACCGTCGCACCAATCTCCTGAAACCCGGCTTGCCTTTCGGTCGTGCCCTCGAGAGGTGATCACGCGGGAGGGTTAATCCCGTTTGGCGAGAACCGACAAAGAGGCATCGAGCAGCGCCTGGCAGCCCTGGGCCAGCAGGCGGTCATCGGTGTGCTCCGCCGGCGAGTGGCTGATGCCCCCGCGGCTTGGCACGAAGAGCATCGCCGCCGGCACGTGGCGGGCCAGGATCTCCGCGTCGTGGCCGGCACCGCTGGCGAGCCGCCGCCAGGGCAGGCCCGAATCCTCTGCCATTCGCTCCAGTGCGGAGACATAGGCGGCGGCCATCGCCTGCGCCGGCCAGGCGGTGGTCAGGCGCACCGTGGCGGTGCATCCCTCTTCATCGGCGATCTCCCTCACCCGATCCATCAGCGTCTCGCCGGCGCGGGAGAGATGGTCAGCCTGCGGGCTGCGCATCTCCACCAGGAAGCTGGCCAGCCCGGGGATCACATTTGGCGCGCCCGGTTCGAGACGCAGGCTGCCGACATTGGCGACCATCCCCGGGTCCACCCCTTGGACCAGCTCGCGCAGCCCCGCCAGCAGGCGAGCCGCGGCGCGGCCGGCATCGCGACGGTGGGCAAAGGGGGTGGTCCCGGCATGGTTGGCCTGGCCCGTGAATTCGATGGTGTACCGGTCGATGCCCACGATCGAGTCCACGACGCCGAGTTCGAGTCCCTCGGCTTCGAGGCGCGGGCCCTGCTCGATGTGAAGCTCGAGGTAGCCCTCGATCGCCGTGAGGCGAGGGCCGGCACAGAAGTGTTCGCTGCCGTCGAAGCCGGTGGGTATAACCCCCTCCTCGTTGTGAAAGCTGACGACCGCCACCCGGTCGGCGGCCTGGTGCTCCGCCTCCCGGAGTGCCCTCACCACCTCCAGAGCAGCCAGCACGCCATAGGCGCCGTCCAGCCGGCCACCCGCCGGGACAGTGTCGGTATGCGAGCCGAGGAGCAGCCAGGGGCCGGTACCGGCCGGGTGCCCGAAGACGTTGTTCACCTCGTCCAGGGATGCCTCCAGGCCGGCCTCCACCATCCGGCCCGCAAGCCAGTGACGGGCCTCGATGTCCGCCTCGCCACCGGCGAGACGCTCCACGCCGCCATCCGGCCGACCGCCGATCCGGGCGAGGGTCGCGATGTCGCTCAGGAGCCGTTCAGATGAGATTCGCGGGGTCAAATGGAAGCCTCTCCTGAAATCGGCCCCAGCCCGGCACACCCCGGACCTGGCCCTGGCTGTAAACGACCCGCCCCCGGCTGACGGTTGTCTCCACCCGCCCGCTCAGGTCGAGCCCTGAATAGGGCGAGAAGCCGGCGGCACTCTGGATATCCTCATCGCGGAGAACGCCACCCCGCCGGGGGTCGAAGAGGACCAGGTCGGCGTCGCTGCCGACTTCGAGGTTCCCCTTCCTCGGGTGGAGGCCAAAGATCCGCGCCGGCCCGGCGCTGAGCAGCCGCACCAGGTCGGGCATCCGGATCCGGCCCGAGCAGACTCCGAAGGTGAACATCAGGGACAGCGTCGTCTCGACACCAGGTATGCCCGGGCTGACCTTCGTGAAGTCGGGTGAAGCGCCCCGCTGCGCGAGCGAGTAGCCGCAGTGGTCGCTGCCGATGGAGTGGATCTCCCCCCGTGCCAGCTGCTCCCAGAGGCCCCGCTGGAGCTCGGCGCTGCGGATGGGCGGGGTCATCAGGAAGCGGGCTGCATCGGGTCCGGCGTAGACGGAATCGTCGAGGCACAAAAAATGGGGGCAGGTTTCGGCGATCGCGGCCTGGCCGCGGCTTCGAGCCTCGCTGACGAGGTCCACCGAGAGCGGGTTGGAGAGGTGCACGAAATAGATCGGGCTGCCGGTCGCCCGGCTGAACAGGAGTCCCCGGCTGACGGCCTCCGCCTCGGCGATCGGCGGCCGCGCCGCGGCATGGTAGGCAAATGCGGTGCGCCCGCTGGCGACCAGTTCGCGCCGGGTGCCGGCCAGGATGTCGTCGTTCTCCGCGTGCATCTGGACCAGCAGCCCCGCCTCGCCCGAGCGCTCCATCAGCCGGTTGATCGTGAAATCGTCGACATAGAAGACCGAGTCCCGGTAGGTCGTGTAGACCTTGGCACTGGAAACGCCCTGGTCGACGACGCGCTCGAGCTCCTTCTCCCAGCCCGGGTCGAGGCGGGTGATGTTGAGGTGGAGCGACCAATCGACCAGCGAGGCGCCCTCCGCCTGGGCATGGGCTGCCGCCAATGCCTGCTCGAAGCCCTGCCCCGCCTGCTGGGTCGCGAAGTTGATGTAGGTGGTCACGCCGCCGGCGGCGGCGGCCGCGCTGCCGGTGGCGAAGTCGTCGGCCGTCCTGCCGCTGCCAGTGTCGAGCGAGAAGTGCGTGTGCGGGTCGATCAACCCGGGGAGCACGTACATGCCGGAGGCATCGAGGACCTCGGCAGCCTGCAGGCTTCCCCGCGGCCCGACGGCAGCCACGCGGCCATCGCGCACGAGAAGGTCCGCCTCCCTCTCCCCCTCCTCGTCCACCAGGATCCCGCCGGTGACGAGCAACTCAGACCTCCTCGAAGAGGATTTCCTGGGCTCCTTCCCAGAGGACCCGGCGGCCGAGCTCGGGCAGCTGTTCGGCCCCCTTCTCGATGGTTGCGAAGTGATTGCCGGCGAGCTGCCCCATCCGGCTGCCGAAGAGGGTTGGCCCATAGGGGAAGAGGATCTCGGTCTCGCTGATCCCACCCGGGTAGAGAAGCAGCTGCCCAGCCGCGGGATGGCTGGTGTGGTTCTCAAACTCGACGCCGACCTCGAGGTCGCCGAGCGGCACCCAGGCGCTCTCACCGCTCCACCGGGCCTGGATTATCTTGGAGCGCAGCGGCAGCAGTTTGCGGAAGGCAGCCACGGTCCGGGGAGCGGCCGCCGCCTCCAGCCGGGCGGTGAAGTCGAGCCGACCCGCCACAATTCTCAGCATGCAGGAGGAATCTTCCATTACCGGGCCGACAATTACCGGGCCGAATATCTCCACCCATGTCCTGGACACGGCTTCGGGCAGGCCGGCGGCGGGCGTTGCGGTGAGAGTTTTCCGCCGGGAGGAGGACTCCCTTAAGGCGGTCGGCGCGGGCACCACCGCGGCCGATGGCAGAATCGCGCGGCTGCTGGAGGGCGATTTGGTCCCCGGCTGGTACCAGCTGGTCTTTGACCTCACCTCCTATTACGGCTCGCAGCTCCACTTCTTCACGCGCGCCACCCTTGACATTGCGGTGTCGGAGTCGATCCATCACCACGTCCCGGTTCTGGTCTCGCCCTATTCGATCACCACCTACCGTGGCAGTTGACACCCTCTTCGAGGGCCCGACCCCGCTCGCCCGGCGGCTCCGCGACGACGGACCCTACGCGGACGGCGAGGCGATGATCGCCCATGGCCGAGAGCTGATCGGCCAGCTCTCGGAGGCCGAGAAGATCGAGACGGTCAACGCCCATCCCCGCATTGGCGAGGACCCGGCCCAGCTCTCCAGCCTTTCGCTGGCCGAACAGGGCAGCGATCGGGTGCCGGAGCTCGAGAGCCTCAATGCCACCTACGAAGAACGCTTCGGATTCCGATTCGTGGTCTTCGTGGCGGGAAGGTCGAAGGCCGAGATCGTGGCTGTGCTCCGAGAGCGGCTGCGGAATGACCGGGAGGCCGAACTCGAGACGGCGGTCCGGGCGGTGGTCGACATAGCAGCGGCGAGGCTGGCGCGGTGAAGCGCGAGATCCGGTACGGCAAGGCTGAGATCCGGTGCTACCGCTCCTACGGTGGCTCGAATGCCCTCTTTGGTACCGAGACGACAGTTGACGTCTATGGCGACAGCTTCATGGCCTCCTACACCCAGGGAGACAACACCAACGTGGTGGCGACCGACACCATGAAGAATTTCACCTACGCCTCACTTCTCGAGTACAAGGGTGATACCCACGAGGGCTGGGCCGAGTTCCTCGGCCGCCGATTTCTGGACAGCTATCCACAGATGGAGTGGCTTCGAATCCGCGAGCGGGAGCTTCCCTTCGTCGCCCATTCCGAGCGGCTCTACGAGGGGCCGCGGCGCGACGAGCACGGCATCGTCGAGCTCGAGATCGGCCGCACCGGCATTCGCTCGCTCCGCGGCGGGATCGTGCAGCTGAGGCTGATCAAGCTGACCGGGAGCGCCTTCGCCAACTTCATGCGCGATGAGTACACGACCCTGCCTGAGCGGAATGACCGCCCCCTCTACATCCACTGCGATATCGGCTGGACCTATGCGGACACGGCTTCACCCATCGACCCTCACCAGGTGGCGGGAGAGGTCCGCGATGTCTTCGATGGGTTCGTGAGCATGTCGATCCAACACCTGCTCAACGAGATCGGCGGCGCGCTGCTCGAGCGCTACCCGCAGGTTTCAGATATCAAATTCGAAGCCCAGAACCGGCTCTGGGACGTCTCCGCCACCGCCGCAGACGATCCCCGCCGGCGCGTTTTCAGCGACCCCAAGCCGGCGCACGGGCTCATAGGTTTGACGGTCTCCAGGTGAGCGATGCGCCTGATCTGAAGGAGCTCCAGCGAATGCTCGACGGCGCCGATTTCACGAGCGCGTTCGGGTTCCGCATCCGTTCGGTGGGCGATGGCGAGGCCGTGCTCGAGGTGCCCTTCCTCAAGCGCTGGGAGCGGCCGGGGGGCATCCTCAGCGGCCAGGTCTATATGGCCGCGGCCGACTGCGCGATGTGGATCGCCATCCTCGGCAGCTACGGCCGGGGACCGATGACGGTGACGACCGAACTGAACACCGCCTTCATCGCCGCGGCGCGCGAGGAGGACATCACCTGCACGGCTCGGGTTCTTAAGAACGGCCGCCGCCTCATCTATGGCACCGCCGACTGCAACGGTGCCGACGGGCGCCTGCTCACCCATCACATGCTGACCTATGCCCGCGCGAGCTCCTGACCGCGGTTACTCGGGAACACCCCTGCCCCACAAGCTGGGGATTCGGGACGGGTCAGCGGTGGCGATGGTCGCCGAGGGCGTGCCTCACCGGCTGACCGGGACCTACGACGTGATCGTCCTCTTCGCCACCAGCCAGGCCGAGGTGCGCCGCCGGCACGCCCGCCTGTCCGCCAAGCTGGTCCCCAACGGCAGGCTCTGGATCAGCTGGCCGAAACGAACGTCCGGGATCGCCACCGACATCACCGAGAACAGCCTGCGCGAGATCATCCTGCCCAGCGGTCTGGTCGACAACAAGGTGGCCGCCATCGACGAACGCTGGTCCGGCCTCCAGTTCGTGATCCGGCTCGCCAACCGTAAATGACGTCTAGGCCAGCGGCCCTTTGGCTCGGGCCTTCTCGACCGCCTCGAGGGCACTCTTCAAATCATCCAGCCAGTCGGCCTGTCGCTCGGCGACCAGGCGCACGCACCAGTTGAGCGCCTCGCTCCGGCTCCGCGCCACCCCGGCGGCGATCAGCGTGTCGAGCACCTGGCGTTCGCGCTGGCGCAGGCGAGTCATCACCGGGAGAGCCAGCGTCGTGAAGTGTTGCACCACACCGTCAGAGCTCGCCCCCCAAGAGACCTTGCGCCGGAACCGCCGCTGTCCCTCCTCCGCGATGCGCATCCGCTCGGCCCGCGACTCCTCGCGAAAGCGGCCGATGCGGGCCTCCGGAGGTCCCCCGCCACCGTCACCACCCAGGGCTCCGACGATGAGGATCTCGTCACCGTCGACATGCACCTCGGCGGGCGAAGAGAACCAACCTGCCGGCAGCCGCGTCTTTGCCCACACTTCCGCGTCCCGTTCGAGCGCCATGATTACAAGATTACTTCACGTCGGTCAAATTGGGCCCAGCGTGGCTTTCTGCAACCGCAGGGGTCCCTGCCGTGTTGTAGGTATGAGGTGATCAGCGCCAGCCAGTTCGAGACGATGGTCCGGGACCACCAGGACCGGATCTATGGCTTCGCCCTCAGCCTGTGCGGCAACGCGGCTGATGCGGACGAGATCGCCCAGGATGCCTTCGTGCGCGCCCACCGAGCGCTGTCGGAATATGACGCGGCAAGGATTCTTGAGCTGAAGGTCTCCGCCTGGCTGCATCAGATCGCGCTCAATGTATTTCGCAACCGGGTCCGCCGCCGATCGCACCGGACAGTGCCGTTGGAATCAGTGACCGACCCGGCTGCCAACGGGCTCGGGCCGCCCGAGCTGCACGACCTGAGGTCGGCGGTGCTGAACCTCCCCAAGAGGTACCGCGAGGCCGTCGTGCTGAGACACGTGCAGGGACTCAATTACGACGAGATGGCGATTGTCCTGGGGATGCCGGCCGGGACCGCCAAGTCGGATGTGCATCGCGGCCTGGCGATGCTCAAGGAGGAGCTCAAGTGACCATCACCCGCCAACTCAGCCGCCTCGGTGAGGTGCACGCCCCCGCCGGGTTCGTCGCCGCCGTCATGGCCCGCGTGGGCGCCGACGAGTATGTGCGAATCGAGGGCGACGTCTGGCCGCTCTGGATCGCTTTCAATGCCGACGGCGTCTCCGCGGTGATGCGCGCCGACGAGAACGATGAGGCCGCCTTCACGAACTGGTTCCGGGGCCGCTTCGGGCGGCTGCTGCGAGCCGCCACTCGAATTCCCGCGGCGCTCACCCGGAGTCGTCGGTACGACCTCAGCGGGATCACCGCATTCGAGCGCGATGTGCTCCTGAAGACCGCCCAGATTCCCCGTGGCGAGGTCCGAACCTATGGCTGGGTCGCCCGCGAGATCGGCCGGCCGAGGGCGGTGCGAGCAGTCGGCAGCGCCCTCGCCCGTAACCCGATCCCGGTTCTCATCCCCTGCCACCGCGTCGTCCGATCGGACGGCTTGATCGGCAACTACGGCGCCGGGGGCACCTCCGCCAAGAAGGAGATCCTCTCGTGGGAGGGTGTCGAACCTGACTTCATCGAGCGGCTCCCCCCGTCCCCGGGTCGCTTCCATGGCAGCCGCCCAACCC
>CAXMLP010000150.1:0-2830 GCA_964194225.1 uncultured bacterium
CGGCGGGGTCGAGCGCACCGAGTACAGCAACTCCGGCACGCGGGCCTGGGGTTGGGTCCCGCGCCGGGCGCTACATCGTTTCGCCGGCTATACCACTAGCCCCCTCTAGTTGAGGACCCGGATGACGGCCCTCACGTCGCCGACCAGGCTGAGACGGTCAGGGACGATGGGAGCGTAGGCAGGGTTCTCCGCCAGCAGCTGGATCCGTCCGTTCTCGCGATGAAACCGCTTCACGGTCGCCTCGTCGTCGACCAGCGCGACAACGATCTGACCATTGGAAGCTTCCTGACGCGGGCGGACCAGAACCAGGTCGCCATCGAGGATCGCGGCGTTGATCATCGAGTCGCCCCGCACCCGGAGAAGGAACCAGCCCTCCTGCGCGATGTCCGGCGACAGCATGAGGTGGTCCTCGATGTTCTGCTCGGCGGTGATCGGGATACCCGCCGCGACATTGCCCACGATGGGAACGGCGATCGCGTTGCGCCGCTTGTCATTGATCTCCTGCTCCTGGACCACTTGGACGGTGCGCGACTTGCTGGCGTCGCGCTTGATCAAACCCCGCCGCTCCAGCTGGTTGAGGTGGTTATGGACCGTGGAGCTGGATGAGAGGCCGACAGCCTCACCGATTTCCCTGACGCTGGGTGGGTAATTTCGAGTCCTCGTCACATGGCGGATGTAGTCGAGGATCTTGCCCTGCCGATCACTCAGCTCTTCGGTCATCGGGACTCCTTAGGAATGTTGCGGGTGGGAAGCGTGAGGCGCCGCCCGCGATGCTAACAGCAAATTAAGAACAGTGCAAACTTTTGTTCGGGGCCAATTGACGGTGCAGTCTGCTTGACAGCGAACAGGCGTTCGCTTAGGCTAAACCCGAACAGATGTACGCAACCACCGCGACCTTTCGCCCCCTGGCCCGACCCCGGGCGCGCCGTGCCTGGCCGTCCCGCGCTCGTAACGCGGTCCTGGTCGGCGGCGCGACCTGCGCGCTGTTCCTTGGCCTCGCCCATGGGGCAGAGGGGGGAGCCGCCCGCTATGAAACCATCGTCGTCGAACCGGGCGACACCCTCTGGTCCATAGCTGGTGATCGCTACCCCGGGACCGAGGTGCGAAACAAGGTGATCCAGATTCAACAGGCCAACCACATGGTCGACACTGGGATCCGACCCGGGGCGGCGATCCGGGTCCCCAGTCGTTAGGGTCTTGCCTCAGTGAGGGTCGAGCTGGTCACGCGCGATGGGTGTCACCTCTGTGCCGATGCCGAGCGCCTGCTTGCCGAATCGGCGGTGGAGGTAACGGTGCTGGACGTCGACTCCGATCCCGAACTGTTGCGGCTCTACGACTTCCGTGTGCCGGTGATCCTCGTGGACAGCCGGGTCGTGGCTGAAGGACGCATCAGCGAGGAAGCTGCCCTTGCTCTCCCGAGGTCGTGATGGCGGAGGAAGCGCCACGGTCCCAGCCTTTGCGAAACGCCCAACCCAGCACATAGCCGCCAATGAGCACGCCGAACAGGCCGAATCCAAAGCTGAAGATGAGGCCAATGAAGTGACCGATGAAACCCACGCGCCAGATGTTACGGCCCTTTCGCTTGTTCATCGATAAACTGCCGCGAATCGCTCGGGAGGGGGCCTCCGAACCTTTGACCGTTTTGCGACCAACCCCGCTCCCGATGCTGTCGATAATCACTGTTATGGATACCACACAGTTTTAGACAGGACGGTTTCAGACGGGCTCGGTTGACTCAGGCGGTCTTGGCGAGGCTGCTCCGGCCGAGCCAATCGAGCACCTGGCCCTCGGCGATGTCCTCCATGCCACGAAGCATCAGCAGCAGAGGTACCGCCGAGTCCGTCAGCACGCCGGCCAGGTCGATCGGGTCGATGTTCCTGCGGCCGAGGCTGGCGATCGCCTGGTCAATACCGGCCAAAGTTCCGGTGATGTGTCTGCGGAGCGCGGGGATCGCCACGGTAGCGGAGTCGCCAGCCCAGGCGTCATGGACCTGGGCGGCCAGCTCGAAGAGCTTGGTTCGGGCCGCTTCGGCCAAGCGCACGTCACCGGGCGAATCAGCCAGACGATCGGCGTACTCGGTATAGACGCGGACGAGACGGCGGAGCCGAACCTGAGTCTGCAGGGTTCGCATGATCTGCAGTCATTATACCGAACAGACGTTCGGACTGTCAACCGACCGTGCTGGGGTAATCCGGCCTTTGTCTACTTGCCGCTCTCGGCCTGGCGGACTCGATGGCTGAGCTGCTGGAGCAGCCGGTAGGAAACCTCGGGGTGCTCCTTGAGAAATGCCTTGAAGGACCATTCCGGGATTGTCAACAGCCGGATCGCTTCATTGGTCCTGATCGATGCGCTGCCGGCTCGATTACGCTCGCTCCCGGTGGGAGGACGGGGAGTCCGCCCTCGGTTCTCCCTGTGACTCGAGGAGGCGCAGTCCCTCCTCCAGGTAGCCCCTGGCGCGGCCGGAATTGCCGCCCACGAAATGAGCCTGGCCCAGCCGGCAAAGCACCGAGCCCCGCGAATCACCGCGCACCTCCGAAAGCACCTTCTCGTAGAGCTCCGCAGCTTCGACATACGCATAGGCCTGTTCGGCCGCCTCGGCCGCGGCCAGGGCCAGGGGTGCGGCCTCATCTCGCCGGCCGTCTGCCAGCAGGTGGTGACAGAGCTCGATCGCGGCAGTTTCGGGGCGCTCCGCGAGCACGTCCGCCGCCCGACCATGCAGGGCTTCGCGGCGGGGTTCGATCATGTCCTCGTAGACCGCCTCCCGCGTCAGCGCGTGACGGAACCGGTAACGGCTCCAGGGCCCCGGCACCTGTCCCTTATACACATCTCC
>CAXMLP010000151.1:0-6466 GCA_964194225.1 uncultured bacterium
CGATTCGGAGCGCGTCACGAAGTGGCTCGCCCAGGGCGCACAGCCCTCGGATGCCGCCCGCAGCCTGCTCCAGCGCGAGGGAATCCTGGAGGCCGCGGTGCGTCCGGCAGCCACCCGGACAGGGCCCAAGAACGCCGCCAAGGCGGCGGCTCGGGTGGAGGCCCGCAAGCCCAAGGTGGAGGCCGCTCCGGTGGTGAGCGAAGTTGCGGCGGCAGAGCCGGTGGCGGCGGAGGAGGCGGTCCCGGAGCCGGCAGCGCAGCCGGCAGAAGTGGTTGCGGCGGCCGAGCCGGTCGGTCAGGCTGGAACCCCGGTGGAGGCCGCAGCGGAGACGGCTCACGATTCTGTCAAGGCGGGTGCGGCTGAGAAGGAACCGGCCTGATGGGCAGCCAGTTCGACAGGCCGTTGGGTGGCTTCCGGCGCGAGCGGCTGGGTGGCCCGGGAGGTGGCGGCGGACCCCGGCCGCCCGGGGAGCGGAGTGGCTTCGACCGAGGTCCGAGCGGGCCCCCGGTCGACTACCGCGCGCTGGTTGAATTTGTCGCCCGGGCGATCGCCGAGAAGCCGGACGAGGTTGTGGTGGAGTCCTTCGAGCGTTCGCGGGGGACCATCTCGGTGACCGTGAAGATGGCCGAGGACGATATCGGCAAGCTGATCGGCAAGGGCGGTCGAAACATCGAGGCGTTGCGGTCACTGGTGCGAGCGGCGTCACTTCGAGAGCGCAGGAGAGTGTTCGTCGACCTTGCCTGAGCAGCCGGAATTTGTTCGAGTCGGCCAGGTCACGGCCCCCTTCGGGGTCGAGGGGGCGGTCAAGGTCTACCCACTGACCGACTTCGAGGATCGCTTCGCCCCCGGGGCGGAGGTATTCCTGGACGGCCAGCCGCGGCGGGTCGAGTGGTCCCGACCGGGCCATCCGACGATCACTGTGAAGCTGACCGGGATGGACACCCGGACGCTGGCCGAGCTCCATCGCAATCGTTATCTGGAGGTCCCCGCGGCGGCGGTCAGGCCATTGGCGGAAGGTGCCTTCTACCACCACCAACTCGTCGGTCTGGATGTCTCGACAGCCGGCGGGTTGCATCTCGGTCGCCTGGCGGCGGTTCTGCAGCGGCCGGCCAATGACGTCTGGGTGGTGCATGGCGACGATGAGGTCGAACACCTCGTGCCGGCGACCCGGGATGCGGTGGAGTCAGTCGACCTCGAGCGGCGGCTGGTGACCATCCGAGACTGGGTGTTCCAGGTGGAGGAGGTCCCTCCGCTGCAGGCGGGCCCGGGTGGGACGAAGGGCTGAAATGCGTTTCGATGTCGTGACGCTGTTTCCCGCCGTGTTCGAGCCGGTCGTCGGCACCGGCGTGGTCGGCCGGGCGATCGGGCGCGGGCTGATCGAGCTCCACACCCACGACCTGCGCGAATTCACGCACGACCGCCACCGGCAGGTGGACGACATCCCCTACGGTGGGGGACCCGGCATGGTTCTCAAGCCCGAACCTCTTTTCGAGGCGGTCGAAGCGATCAGGCTGGTCAACGCCGGCCCGGTGATCCTGCTCGAGCCCTGGGGCGAGCGGTTCGACCAGGAGCTCGCTCGGGAGCTGGCCCAGAAACCTGGCCTGATCCTGCTCTGTGGTCGCTACGAGGGCATTGACGACCGGGTCCGCGCGGGCCTCGCGGCGCGGGAGATCTCGATCGGCGACTATGTGCTGAGCGGCGGCGAGCTCCCGGCCCTGGTGGTGATCGACGCCGTGGCTCGCCTGCGGCCCGGTGTCCTTGGTGCGGAGGAGTCACTTCTCTCAGATTCATTCGCAGGTGATGCCGGCACCCGAGTCGGCCATCCCCAATACACTCGTCCGGCGGAGTACCGCGGCCTTCAGGTTCCTGAGGTGTTGCTCTCCGGCAACCATCGCGAGATCGAAGCCTGGCGGAGGGCGCAGGCGGAGCGCCTGACGCGCGCCAGGACGGCGATCCCGCATCTGGAGGAAATCGAACCAACATGAACGTGATCGACGAGATTGAACGCGAGCAATTCAAGGAATCGGTGCCCCAGCTTCGCTCGGGTGACACCGTTCGCGTGCACGCCAAGGTGGTCGAAGGCACCCGCGAGCGCATCCAGGTTTTCGAGGGGATCGTCATCAGGGTGACCGGCGGCAGCCTGCGCAAGAACTTCACCGTTCGCCGCGTGACCCACGCGATCGGCGTGGAGCGCACATTTCTCATCCACTCCCCCCGCATCGACAAGATCGAGGTGCTGCGACACGGTGATGTCCGCCAGGCGCGGCTCTACTACCTGCGGGACAAGATCGGCAAGGAAGGTCGGATTCGCGAGCGGCGCCCCAAGGCGACCGCTGTCGCATCTGTCAAGGCGACCGCTGTCGCACCCGGCAAGGCGACCGCTGTCGCGGCTGCCAAGGGGGGGAGTCCGAAAGCCTGAGGCGGGAATTGTTTAGGCAGTTCCCAGCGCGGCGGCGGGTGGCTAGGCTGGCTTCAGCGTGTCCAGAATGAGAACTCGCCGGCCACGCCTCTGGGCCACCGAGCGCATCGCGCTTGGCATGGGGTTTGGGGTGGTTGCCGGTGTCGACGAGGTGGGTCTCGGGCCGCTCGCCGGACCCGTCGTGGCCGGCGCGGCAGTACTGCCGATCGGCCTACGGCTGCCGGGTCTCGATGACTCGAAGAAGCTGACCCATCCCCAGCGACTGGTGCTGGAAAGGATGATCCGCCGCCGGGCCATCGCGGCGGCCGTCGGTGAGGTTGACTCGGCTGAGTTCAACCGGGTCGGAATGACGCGGGCCCGACAGCTGGCGATGGAGCGCGCGGTGGCGGCGCTGGGGGTGCCCGTCGAGTACCTGCTTCTTGACGCGTTCGACGTCCCCGAGTCACCGCTTCCCCAGCTGGCCGTGGTCAAGGGTGACAGCACCTGCGCCTCGATCATGGCGGCGAGCATCGTGGCCAAGGTGCATCGCGACCTCCGCATGATCGTCTTCGATCAGGAGTACCCGGGGTATGGCTTTGCTCTCCACAAGGGCTACGCGACGGCGGCCCACCAGGAGGCGATCCGGCTCCTCGGCGCCTGCCCGATCCATCGAACCGCGTGGAAGAGGGTTCGCGAGCTGGCCACCGGCAATCCCGAGCCGCTCTCGAGTCCCGGTCCGGCGGTCGCGGCCGCCGCGGCGAGAGCCCCCGTCGAGGAGCTTTGCTGACCCGGCAGCGGTTGGGCCGGGCGGGCGAGGAATTCGCTGCGGAATTCTTGGCGGGTCGCGGCTACCGCGTCCTGAGCCGCAACCTGCGCTGCCGGCGTGGAGAGATCGACCTCGTCTGCCAACGTGGGGAGGAGGTGCTGCTGGTGGAGGTCAAGACGCGTTCGGGAAATTCGCACGGTGGGGCGGCCGAGGCGGTCGACGAGAGCAAGCGACGGGCGCTGGCAGGTTGCCTTGGTGAGTACCGCCGCCTAAGCGGCTGGCGGGGACCCATTCGCTTCGATCTCATCACCGTTTCAGTGGAGATCGTCAGTGACGTCCTCACCTGACCCGGCTGAGCCAGTCCTTCGCCATGCCGCTCGCGTCGTGCTCCTCGATCGCCGGGACCGGGTCCTCCTGCTCAAGTGGCGGCTGGCGGACGGCGGCCACATCTGGATCACACCGGGTGGTGGCCTCGACGCCGGCGAGAGCCACCTCGAAGCGGCTCAGCGCGAGCTCTGGGAGGAGATCGGGCTGGCCGGGGTGGACGTCGGCCCCTGCGTGTGGCGGCGCGAGCACGTCTTCAGGTGGGGTGGCCGGCTGCTCCGCCAGCGCGAGCGCTTCTACCTGGTCAGGGTGTCGGCCCACGAGGTGGACCGCTCGTTCAATCTCGCTGACGAGAGGGTGGTGCTCGAAGAGGCTCGCTGGTGGTCGATGGTCGAGCTGTCAGAGTCGACCGAACGGTTCTCGCCAGAGCGGATCGCCCTCTTCCTGGCGCCCCTGGTGTCCGGACCTCCACCCAGCCAACCGATCGACGTCGGCACCTGATCGACGGTCAGCCCAGTCTCAGAAAGGAAAACGAGTCAGGTAGTAGGCGGGACTGTCGGGCGGCGTCCGGCCGGAGAGGACGACACGCGGCCGCTGCCGGACGCACTCGGCGGGGTGGACGTCGGGCCGGAGCTCGCTGAAGATGGGAAAACGCAGGGTCCCATCGGGGGACCACTCCGAGTAGCGGATCGAAACGACAAGCTCGGGTCGGACCCAGTGCACCGGTGAGACCATAACCGGGGGAGGCTCGAGCGGGCTCTCCGCACAGGCGAGGTCGCCAAGGCGGCGGTTGAGCTCCCGGCGCTGCTCGGGGCCGAAGCCGCCACCGACGCTGCCGCAGGGCAAGAGGCGGCCGGCCTCGTAGAAGGCGACGACGAGCGCCTCGAACGGCTCCGCGCCGACCCAGCCGACCACCACGAATTGGTCTGACTTCACCGCTCGTACCTGCAGCCAGAACGGCGTGCGCTGGCCGGGCACGTAAAGGCTCTCGCGGTGTTTGGCCATCACGCCGCCGAGTCCCTGCTCGAGGCAGGCTTCATAGAGCTCGACGCCCTCCTTGTCGATGTGCTTGGGGGCATAGAGATGCCGGCCCGGGGCGATGACCTTATGAAGCTGTTTCTTGCGGTGGTGGAGGGGCCGGCGGAGCAGCGGCCGCCCCTCGAGGTAGAGGAGGTCGAAGGCCAGGTAGGCGGCCGAGCGCTGGTCGGGGCTGGGCGGCCCGGCGAGGCGCTGGCGCAGAGCTGTCGGATCCGGCCGGCCCTCGCCATCGGTGACGACCAGGGCGCCGTCAAGGACAGTACCGACGGGTACTTGCGAACCGACCGTTCCGAATTCAGGAAATTGAAAGCTGACGTCGCGGAGGGCTCGATCCTGCAATCGCAACCGTCCGTCGGGCTCGACGAAGAGCAGGCAGCGCAGCCCGTCCCACTTAACCTCGAAGAAGTACTCGGCGTTGGTGAACGGTGCCTCGGCCGAGCCCGCCTGCATGGGGCGGACGGCAGTCGGGAAGCCGCCCACCTCGATCGAGAGCTGCCCGGAACCGGAGGTCACCGAGCCAGAGCTTACCGGCCCGCCGCGCGGCGCTGCGGCGGTGCGAGTGAGCCGCCGACTCGCGTGATCGGTGCCTGGGGGACGCGACGGCCGCCCAAGCCGTAATACGCTAGCGAACGTGAAGCTGGGTGATTTCGAGCTGCACCTGCTGGTGGCCACGCGCATGAAGTTCGACGGCGGCCTGGTGTTCGGTGTCGTTCCCAAAATGGTCTGGGAGCGGTACAAGCCGGCGGACGAGCACAACCTCATCGAGATGGCCTGTGTCGGCCTGATCGTCCGCCACCGCGGCAAGGTGATCCTTTGCGAAACTGGGATCGGGAACAAGCTCGACGAGAAGCGCGCCCGGCAGGTTCAGCTGCGCGAGCCGGATGGTGCGCTGATGGCTCTGCGCCGGCTGGGCATCCGCCCCGACGAGGTCGATGTCGTGCTGGCGACTCACCTTCATTGGGACCACGCCGGCGGCTTCACACGGCGTTCGGAGGGGGGAAGGGTGGAGGTGACCTTCCCGAAAGCGAGGCACTTCATACAGCGGCGAGAGTGGGATTTCGCTCTCGACTGCGATCCGCGGTCGCGGGCCGCCTACCTGGCCGATGACTTCGTCCCGGTCGCCGATGCCGGCCTGGTGGAATTCATCGACGGGGATGCCGAGGTCCTGCCCGGCGTCGAGATGCGGTTCACAGCCGGACACACCCCGGGCAACCAGGTGATCCTATTCCGGCACGGTGACGTCACCGCTGCGATGACCGGCGACCTGATCGGGACGGTCCCCCAGCTGCGCCGATCCTGGAACAGCGGCGGCGATCTGGACGTGGTTCGCGCTCTCCAGGAGAAGGGTAGGCTGGCCGACGAGGCGGCAGCCAAGCGCTGGCTGTTGATCCTCGGTCATGAAGCTGAGCAGCCGGCCGGTTATCTCTCCACAGACGGTGGTTGGGAACCGGAGCCAGAGCTGGGCTTCGGCTGACATCCTCTGGCGTGAGCGGTCCTCGCGGGCCGCTTCAGCACTTGCGGGCGATGGTGCAGGAGACGTTGGAGAACATGTTCTGGAGCTGCTGCCCCTGGGTCAGCAGGATGACGACTGCCACGACCGAGACCAGCGTCAGGATCATCGCGTATTCGACGAGGCCCTGGCCCCGCGCGGAGATCGCCCAGACTCCGAGCCGGTTCATTGCGGCGACGCTTGCGGAACGCATTTGGTATCTCACCTAACGAGTGGCTGAAGCATGGGAGTCGCTCGGCCGATGTCAACCCGGCAGGGCCGGCTTCACAACCCCATCCCGCAACCGCCTGCCTTAACCGCCTCCCTTGGCCGCGGCCAAGCCCTTCTCTAGCCTGCTGCCGTGATCTCTGCGGTGCGCACCTGCCTTCTCCACGGGCTCGAGGGTCGTCTCGTCGAAGTGCAGGCCGATGCCTCGCCGGGCCGGCCCGGC
>CAXMLP010000152.1:0-1517 GCA_964194225.1 uncultured bacterium
GAGGTAAACATACCCTGCCGGCGCCCCCCTCGCTGCCGGGGTCCGCGCCGCCTGGCGCTGAGTTCGCTCAGCCGGTCGTGGCAGGGCGCTGCCTGAGCGCCCGCTCGAGGCTGCGGCGCCGGGCGGCCAGGGCACGGCAGTCGGGGTCGTCGTGGAGGTAGGCGCCGCGGCCGGGGGCGCGTCCCCCGGGATCCTCGACGATCGCGCCGTCGCCGGTGCGGACGAAGCGGACCAGGCCCCGCTTACCGGCCTCCAACCGGCAGGCGACGCAGGTGCGGACCGGCTCACGCCGGCTGGGAGTCATCTCCCGGAACCGGCTCGGGGGCCGGTTTGATGTCGATCCGCCAACCCGTCAGCTTGGCCGCCAGGCGGGCGTTCTGGCCGTCCTTGCCGATCGCCAGCGAAAGCTGCCCGGTTGGGACCAGGAGGAGAGCGGTGTTGGTCGTCCGATCCAATCTCACCTCTGTGACACTGGCCGGACCGACTGCGGAAGCCACGAAAACCGATGGGTCGTCGGACCACGGTACGAAGTCGATGTGCTCCCGGCCGAGCTCGGCGAGAAGCGAGCGGTGGCGGACTCCCTTCGGCCCGACGCAGGCTCCGACCGCGTCCACGCTGGGATCCTCCGCGGCCACCGCCACCTTGCTCCGCAGCCCCGGCTCCCGGGCGATCGCGCGGATCGTGACGGCGCCCTTCTTGATCTCGGGGACCTCCGCCTCCATCAGCCGGCGGATGAGGAGGCGGCTGGCTCGAGAGACCTGCACCTGGGCGGATTTGGCGGCTCGCCGGGTATCGAGGATGACTACGGTCAGCGGCTTGCCCGGGCGCATCTCCTCTCCCGGGATCTGCTCCTCGGGCGCCATCATGCCCTCCGCCCGACCGCCCATGTCGAGGTACACCGAACCGTTTTCGATCCTGTCGATCACCCCGGTCGCAAGCTCCCCCCGGTGCTCGGCGGCCTCGAGAACCGATTTCTCCCGCTCCAGGTTGCGGATGTGCCGGATCATGGCCTGCTTGGCGGTCTGCGCCGCGAGGCGCGCGAAGTCATCGGTCGGCAGCTCATGGAGCACCTCCTGACCCACGGAGTCGTAGGTACGACTCGTGACATGGAGTTCCGTTGTCTCGAGGTCGATCGTCACGGTCAGGTAACCGGGGGGATTGAACGCCCTGCGATACGCATCCGCCAGGGACTGCTCCACCGCCAGCACGAGGTCCCGAAGAGGCACGCCGAGCTCACTGTGGAGCTGTTCCAGTGCCACCATGAAGTCGCTGTTCACAGGGACACGGTGAGCCTCGCCGCCAGCACGTCGGGCCAGCCGATCTCGAGGAGCCCGGTCTTGGGATTGTCCACCGCGATGCCGGCCTCATCCACGGCCGCCAGCACTCCCTCGACGACCCCCTCGCTGTTCTGTCCATAGCGGTAGCGAACATTGACCTTCTTGCCGGCGTATCGCTCGTACTCCCAGCGCTCTCGGAGCGGACGTTCCGCGCCCGGCGAAGAGACCTCGAGCGTGTAC
>CAXMLP010000153.1:0-2964 GCA_964194225.1 uncultured bacterium
CCCCATCGGGACGCTGCCGGCGGATCGCCTCGGCGCCGTGGACCTCGATCTTGAGGACGACATCGCGGCCGGACCGCTGGATCTTCTCGACCCGGCTCCGAGAGGTGCCGTAAAGAAACCCGTTCGCCTGGAGGCGCGTCCATTCCAGCAGCTCGCCTCTCCCGATCAACTCTTCGAATTTCGGCTTGGTGACGAAGCTGTAGTGCTGGCCGTCGACCTCGTAGTCGCGCTTGGGCCGGGTGGTGAAGGACACCGAGTAGCTGATGTTTGAATCCAGCTCGAGCAGCTTGTCGATCACCGTGTCCTTACCAACCGACCCGGGACCTGAGATCACCACCAGCAGACCGTCAGCGCTCACCGCAGGGAATCCAGGAAAGTACTGAAGTCCTCCGGCGGCTCCGCTTCGAAGTTCATCTCGCGTTTGTCGAGGGGATGCTGAAGGCGCAGCCGCCAAGCGTGCAACATCGGCCGCAAGGGAGTGCTGCCGCCCCCGTAGAGACGATCGCCGGCGATCGGGTGACCGAATGCCGCCAGGTGAACCCTGATCTGGTGGGTGCGCCCGGTGAAGAGGTCGCAGCGCAGGAGGCTGTGCCCGCGCACGCTCTCGAGCACCTCATAGCGGGTCCTGGCATACCGCCCGTGGCTGACGATCGCCATTCGCTTGCGATCGCCGGGGTCGCGCCCGATGTCACCTTCCAGCTCCCCGACCAGCGTGCTGATGTGGCCCCGGGCGATGGCCTGGTAGGTGCGGGACATCGTCCGATCGGACAGCTGACCGCTGAGTGATTGGTGCGCCCGATCGGTCCGGGCGGCGACGATCAGCCCCGAGGTGTCCTTATCCAGCCGGTGAACGAGGCCCGGCCTCGCTTCCCCGCCGCTGGAGGACCACCTTCCGCCCAGCCCCAGCAGCGCGTGGACGAGAGTTCCCGTGTGATGGCCTGCGGCGGGGTGCGCGACCATCCCGGCCGGTTTGACCACGACCACCATCTCGGAGTCGGCATAGATCACCTGAAGAGGAATCGCCTCCGGCGCAGGGCGCAGGTCCACGGCTTCGGGCAGATCGATCTCGACTCGGTCACCCTGGCGCAGCTGATCCGCCGGCCGCACGACCAGGCCGTTGACGCGGACCTGGCCGCTGCGCGCCAGCCGGGCCGCCGCCGATCGAGTCAGGCCCGGAACGCTCTCCGCCAGGAAGCGGTCGACGCGGGCCGTGCCTGGCCCGGCGGTCACTCGGCGGGTCGCCGTTGAAGTAGATACCCGACCGCCAGAGCGATGATCCCAACGGTGATCGCGCTGTCGGCGACATTGAAGGTGGGAAACCAGTGCAGGGCCAAAAAGTCGGTGACAGACCCATGCCGGAGCCTGTCGTAGCCGTTGCCGGTCGTCCCGCCCAGAATCAGTCCGAGGACCACATGCAGCCAACCCCCGCCGAGCTGCTGGAACTCATAGATCAAGATTGCAACCGATACCACCAGGCTGATGACCAGGAACACCGCGGTGCCCGGGCCGCAAAGGCTGAAGGCCGCGCACGAGTTCTGCAGGTGCTGGATCCAGAAGAAGCCGGCATAGGGTCCGATTTCGGAGTTGGCCGGGATCGCAGCCACCACCCGAGACTTGGTCACGCGATCGAGCGCAAACACTCCCACGGCCACGACGAAGAAGAGGAGCCGGCTCCTCGTCAACCCGCTGATTCTTGCCGCTGAAGGCCCAACCAAACCGTCTCGCCGTCGATTGTGACCTCTTTGCCCTCCACTTCCGTGGGCCGGGCACGAAAAAGGCCGGTGGAGAGCGTCTCCGCCTTGATGTAATCCTCCCAGACCTCGAAGGCCCGATGGACGAAGCCGGAGGGCAGATGGGACACGATCTCATCCTCCCAGTGGGTGACGATCCGATCCTCGATGTTGAAGTTGAGCTGCTTGCGGTAGGCCTGGATCTCTCGCACGATGGCCCGAGCCAGTCCTTCGAGTCGAAGCTCCTCGGTGATGTGCGTGTCAAGAACCACCTCCGCCGATCCGAAGTTGAGCTGCTTCACGTTCAGCTCCTCGCGGACGATGGCCGCGATCTCCTCGCTGAGCGGCTCGCCCGGCAGTGTCGCGGCGGCCAGCGGCTGCCGCACCTTGAGCCGCGCTGCGTCACGAGAGGCCAGCCCGGCTTCGACCGAACGCCGGGCGGCGCTCATATGCAGCTCCAGCGTCTCGTCCCGCTCACCCGGCCGCGCCGCCGGAAAGTCGCTCAGGTGCACGCTTCGCTCTCCCGTCAGATTGCGGTAGAGCGAATCGGCCAGAAATGGCATGAATGGAGCCAGCAGCTGTGACAGGGTGACGAGGGTCTCGTGGAGCGTCTGGTAGGCGGACAGCTTGTCGGTGTCGGACTCCGACTTCCAAAAGCGTCGGCGAGAACGCCTCACGTACCAGGTCGACAGATCGTTGACGAAGTCCTCGACCGGGCGCGCCGCATCGTTGACGTCGTATCGCTCCATTGCTGAATCGACCGTCGTGACGAGGTGGTTCAGCCGGCTCAGCAGCCAGCGGTCGAGGACCGGCCGGCCGGCGACGGGGAGCCGGGCCTGCGCCCCGGGCTGGAAGCCGTCGATGCGGGCATAGGTGACAAAAAACGAGTAGACGTTCCAAAGGGTGAGCATGAAGCGGCGCACCACCTCATCCATCGCCTTCGGGCCGACGCGGTAGCTCTCCCCCACCTGGGAGGTGAAGAACAGCCAGCGGATGGCGTCGGAACCCCACTTATCGAAAACCTGGTTCGCGTCCATCACGTTGCCGCGCGACTTGGATGCCTTCTGACCCTTCTCATCAAGGATGTGCCCAAGACAGACGATGTTCCGGTACGAGTTGGTGCCGAAGAGCAGCGTCGACTCGGCCAGCAGGCTGTAGAACCACCCCCGGGTCTGGTCGATCGCCTCGGCTATGAAATCGGCGGGGAAGGGCTCCCTGAAAAGTTGCTGGTTCT
>CAXMLP010000154.1:0-4981 GCA_964194225.1 uncultured bacterium
GGGGGGCCGCCCCGCCCCCCCCCCCCCCGCCAGCCCCGCGTTTCGAATGTCGAGGGGCCCCCGCCGGCCCGGCCACGAAATGTAATCGAGGAGCCCGGGGGCTCCGAACTCGCAGCCGGCCAGGGACAGCGTGACGGTGGCGAGGTCGGGTAACTTGGGCGCGCCCAGGGCTGTCAGCGCAGTCATGATCGCGGCCGAGGTGCAGGCCGCGCCGCGGTTCTCGACCCAACTCTGTTCAAGTAGAAACTCTGATATCAAGTTAGAAGTTATTCTTATAGTGAAATGGCGGAAGTCAGTTCATCTCCGACGGTGACCAGGGACGCTCCGGCACCTCCCGTCGAATCGGAGCAGGAACTTATCGTAAGAGCCCAGCGGTATGAGGCAGAGGCGTTGGCCGAGCTCTTCGAGGCAAACTTCGACGACCTCTACCGGTATGTCTACGGTCGGGTTGGGGACCACACCTCGGCAGAGGAGTTGGCGCGTCAGGTTTTCGTCCGGGCACTCGACGGGCTGCCTCGCTTTCGGCGGTTCGAGACGGGCTTCGCTCCCTGGCTTTATCGGATCGCCAATTCCCTCCTGGTCAAACAGAGCCGCTCCGAAACTGCGCCCGAAACTGCGCCCTCCGAGGCCTCCGCCGCCGCCCGCCTCCGCGTCGGGCTGCGAGCTCTCACTCCCGAGCAGCAGGAGGTCCTGAGCCTGAGGTTCATCGCCGGCCTGCCGGCTTCGACGGTGGCCGGTGCAACGGGCCAGCGGCTCAGTCATGTGCTCGCCATCCAGCAGCGGGGCCTGCTCGCTCTCCGCCGTTGGTTGGCTCCGGAGGCCGGGGATGCTGGTTGACCCCAGCTCCCGGCAGCTGGAGGACGCCCTGGCGCGGCGCGCGCAGGGCTCCGGCATGGTCGAGGCCACCGGCCTTCATCCGGCCGCCGACGAGCTTGAACGAATGCTGGCTCTCTCCGAGGAGCTGGCGACGCTGCCCGGCCCCGCACCTCACCCCGGAGCCCGGGTGCGCGTCAGGAATCAGTTCATCGAAGGTGTCGCCAGCCACCGAGCGGCCTGGGTTCACGGCCACCAGCTGAAGGTACGGCCCTCCCGGCACCGCCTCCCGACCCACCGGCTGCGCTGGACGTTCGTCCTCGCCATTGCGCTCCTGCTGGCGGTGGTTGCCGGGTCCGGCCTGGCTCTGGCGTCCCAGGTGGCGGATCCGGACAGCCCTTTCTACCCGGTGAAGATTCGCACCGAGAGCCTGCTCGAATGGTTGAGCCGCGGTCCGACCGCCCGGGCCGGGGTCCGGCTGCAGGTTGCCAATCAGCGGTTCCGAGAATCCGAGTCAATGGCCGCCAAGGGGGATTCGCGCCTGGCCATCAAGACCCTGAGCGCCTACTACGACGAGCTTCGGGTCTCCGGTCGCGAACTGGCCGGCGCCAAGCGGGATGCCGGGTGGGACCAGGTGCGCGACCAGTTCGACAAAGCCGAAGCCAAACCGGTGGACATCATCATCATCCAGCTCCGGGCGCGCAATCGACCGGACGGTGTGAAGCGCGCCCTGGCGCTGCAGGCGGCCTTCAACGAGGATCGCAAGGTGATCGACCCGCTGCTCAAGAAGAAGGCGGCACCGGGCCGGCCCGCCGGCCCCCAGCCACTGCCCAGCGGAGCCCCGGCGGCGGGTGGGGCCCCGCCTCCAGCTCAGCCGGTGGCGCCGACTCCGTAGCGGCCGGCGAGCTGGACCAACTCGGCCCAGATCACATCGGGGATGGGAATCCCATCCCGCGACCTGACCTCGCGGCTGCGCCGTTCGGGGTCGCCGGGAACCTGGACTGAATCCACCCCGGTCGCCGGCGGCTGGCGGCGCACCTCGGCCAGCGCCTCTGCGACCGCAGTGCGATAAGTCTGCGCCGAGCCGAACCAGTCCGGGTCGATGGCGATGACAAATGCGCCGCCCAGCCAGGCCGGGGTGTGGGTGTTGGTGCGCGTCGAGGTTCCCCCGGTGGTGGCCTCCGGGTCATCGATCATCGCCAGCGCCCCGATCAGGGCGGAAGCGAGGGAGAGGCCGAAGCCTTTGTGGCCGGCGACCAGGCCGCCCAAAGGCAGCAGCGCACCGCCTGCGTAGTAGTCATTAGGGTCGGTCGTCGGTTCGCCGGCGGGCGTCACGATGGCACCTGCCGGCACGGCGGTACCCTTGGCCCTGGCGAGCCGGAGCTTGCCCTCGGCCACCGCCGAGGTGGCCGCATCGAAGATCATCGGCTCGCCGTCGGCTGGGATTCCTATCGACCACGGGTTGGTGCCCATGAACCGGCCCCGGCCGCCAAATGGGCTGACTCCACCGGCGCCGACCACGCCCACCGTGGTGATCCCGACCATACCGCGGCTGGCGGCGATCTCGGCGTACTCGCCCAGCCTGCCGATGTGATTGGAATGGCGGATCCCCGCCGCGGCGATTCCCAGGTCGGCTGCTTTGCCGGCCGCCCACTCCATGGCGAACGCCGTCGCGCTGTGACCGAAGCCGTTGCGGGCATCGACCAGGGCGACAGCTCCCTTGTTCACGGCCAGGACCGGGGCGGCGGCGGGTTGCAGCTCTCCCCGCTCGACCTCACCGGCGTACTGCGGGAGGCGCAGGACGCCGTGTGAATCGTGGCCCGCCAGGTTGGCGCGAACCAGGTGGCCGCCGACGGTGGCGGCGATTTCCGGAGGGGCGCCCAGGGCGCGGATCAGCGAGGTTGCAAACGCTTCGAGTTCCCGGGCGTCGTGAAGGTGTTCGGCCACTGAGTGGACAGAATATGCCGCATGTCCACGGGACCGCACGACCCGGCCGGTCAGGGTGACCTTCAGGTTCACGTGGTTCCCCACACGCATTGGGACCGCGAGTGGTACCTGCCCTTCGCCGTTTACCGGCGCCGGCTGGTGACCCTGATCGACACCCTGCTGACCGCTCTTCCCCTGGAGCGCGGGTTGCGCTTCCATCTGGATGGCCAGATGGCAGTCGTCGACGACTACCTCGAGGCGCGTCCGGAGAGGCTGGCTGCGCTGCGGGCGGCGGCAGCGGCGGGGCGATTGAGCCTGGGACCCTGGTACACCCTGCCCGACGAGCACCTGGTGAGTGGAGAATGCCTGCTCCGAAACCTCGAGCTCGGACTGCGCCGGGCGGCCGAGATCGGCCCGGCCACGCTCATCGGTTACCTGCCGGACCAATTCGGCCATACCGCGCAGATGCCCCAGATCCTGGCTCTCAGGGGGGTGCGGCGGGCGGTCGTCTGGCGTGGAGTTCCCGACACCGATCTGGGCAGCCGCTTCCGGTGGGAGGCGCTCGATGGCACCGCCGTCTCAACCGTTCACCTGGAACGCGGTTATGGCCATGGCCGGGCGCTCCCCCTCGGTCAGGAGGAACTGCGCGAGCGTTTGGAGCGCGAAGCCTGGTCGCCTGCCGGACCGTGGTTGGTGATGGCCGGCGACGACCACCTCCACGTTCCGATCGGCCTCGACCGGGCGATCGCGCAGGCGGCTCCGGCCAGGCGCACCGCGATCTCCACGCTCGAGGATTATTTCGCCGCCCTGCCTGAGCCGGAGAGAACCTGGCGCGGCGAGCTGCACTCGGCCGCCACCTCGTTTGTGCTCAAGGGCACGCTCAGCAGCCGATCCCCGCTCAAGCTGGAGCACGCCGCCGTGGAACGATTGGTGGAGCGCCACCTCGAGCCGATCTGGACCCTGAGCGGCAAGCCGTGGCCGGCGCGCGTGTTCGACTACATCTGGCGCCAGCTGATCCTGAATTCGGCGCACGACACGATCTGTGGCTGCTCACTTGACCAGGTCCATGAGGAGGCCACGCAAAGGCTTGATCGGGCAGCCCGCGCCGCGGGTGCGCTGCTCGGCCGGCTCGGAGTGGGCGAGATGCCGGTCGCCTTCTTCAACCCCAGCCTGCATCCCCGGCTCGGCCTTCCACCGCTGGGAGTCGGCCAGCCCGAGGTGCCCGCCGTTCGTGGGGTGCCACTGCCCAGGGGTCTCCTCTTTGAGGATTGCCCCGAGCGAGGCGATCTCTACACCCACGACCCGGCCGGCCCGGCCCAGCTCTCGGCGCCGACCGGGATCATCGCCGAGGCGATCGAAGGCGAGCCTCTCATCCGCCTGCTGATCGACTTCCAGAACGACCGGCCGGACCACCGCCGGCGCTTGCTGGTCCCGGCGGAGACGGGGGGCGGCGCCTGGGCGGGGGTTGCCTTCGGCGCGGTTCACCGGCCGTTCCGGCGACCCGGCAGCGAGGCGGGGCGCGAATACGACCTCCGCACGGACGCGGCGCGGCTGTGGGTGCTGGCGGGAAGAACGGCGGTGTTCGTGCCGGGCCCTTTCGAATACGAGCTCGTGGAAGGCCACATCGCCGTGACACTCCTGCGCTCGGTCGGTTGGCTTTCTCGCGGTGATCTCAAGAATCGGCCGGGCCACGCCGGTCCCGGGCTTGCCACGCCGGGTGGCCAGCTGCTCGGCCTCCACCACTTCGAGCTCGCGGTCATGCTGGATGCGGGCGATAGGTTCGAGGTTGCGCGGTGGGCCGACTCCTATTGCCATCCCCTGGCGCCCGCGCCCGAGGGCCTGAGTGGCCTTGCGCTCCCGCCGGATCTGCCCGCCGCCGGGACGGCGCTGATGAGCTCGCTTCGCCGGGTCGGCGGTCGCACCCAGTTGCGGACCTATGACCTGGCCAGCTTTCGGATCGAGGAGCGGTGGCTAGACTGAGATCGCATTTGACAGAGGGTTACGTGGGGGCGCTCGACATTGGCACCTCCTCGGTCCGTGCGCTCCTCTTCAACGATCACGCCCGCCAGGTGCCCGGCGTGGAGGTGCACATTCCCTACTCACCCCGGGTAGCCGCGGACGGCACCTACGAGACGGACGCGGCGGCGCTCTTCCGTATGGTGACAGCCGCGGTCGACGGCCTTCTTCATGAGGCGGGGGAGAGGCGGGCGGCCCGGATCAGGGCGATGGGGATCTCAACTTT
>CAXMLP010000155.1:0-2933 GCA_964194225.1 uncultured bacterium
GCACTTACAGAGTCTGAACTGCGTCGAGGAAGTCGCGCCACTACAAACTCGCGAGCGACCGTCCCACCCGGCAAGGGACGAGAAATGGATCCGGCCGGGGTTGCTCCCCGGCCGGATCTCGGCGTCAGGTTACGGACACTCGCCGTCGCAAGGTGGCGGCGGTCCGGGCGAGGTCACGACCAAGGTCACCGACGTCGTCCTGGATAGGCTGCCGCTGGTTCCTCTGATGGTGAGAGGGAAGGAGCCCGTGGGCGTCGCGGTTGCCGTGGTAACGGTCATGGTGGAGGTGGCACCCGTCGTTGTTGCCGGGTTGAAGCTGGCGGCTGCGCCGGCGGGCAGGCCGCTCACCGACAGGGACACGCTGCCCGTGAAGCCACCCGATCGGGTGATCGTGACGGTATAGCTCGTACTCGCGCCCTGCACCACGCTCTGGCTGCTTGGTGAGGCACTGAGCGTGAAGTCAGGGGTGGCCGGTGCGGTTACGACCAGCGTTACGGATGCTGTGCGCGTAGTGGAACCGCTGGTTCCGGTGATTGTCACCGGATAACTGCCGGCTGCCGTTGTGCTCGAGGTGGTGATATTGAAGGTGGAGCTACCTGACGTAGTCACGGACGCCGGGCTGAACAACCCGCTTGCGCCGGCCGGCAGTCCGCTGGCTGAGAAGGTAACCGTCCCGGTGAAGCCTCCGGATGGAGTCACGGTCGCTGTGTAGGAGGTGCTGGCTCCCTGGACCACGCTCTGGCTGGCCGGTATTGCGCTGACGGAATAGTCGGGGGTTGGTGGTGGCGGCGGTGTCGTGCCGACCGCCTTGGCCGCGTTCAGCCGGCCGCCGGTCACGGTTTTGCCGGCCAGCGACGGGATCGGATCAACGTTATTAAGGATTGCTGACTTGAGGTCAGCCGTGGTCAGAAATTGCTTGGCCAGGACCAGGGCTGCGACGCCGGCAACATGCGGTGTGGCCATCGAGGTGCCGCTGAGGTACTGGTAACCGGCGGCCGGTGCCGTTGAGTAGATGTCGACACCCGGCGCTCCGAGGTGGACCGACTTTGCGCCGTAGCTGGAGAACGAAGCTAGACCGTCAGCGCTGTCAGTCGCCGCGACGGCGACCATATTGGGAGTGGCGTAACTCGACGGGTAATGAGGCGTGACGTCATTATTCGACGTGGTATTGCCGGCGGCGGCGACGAACAGGATGCCGTTCGTGTTCGCCTTGTTGATCTCGTCAAAGAGGGCTTGCTCAAAAGGCCCCCCGCCCCAGGAGTTGCTCAGGACCCGGACATTCTCACCCGCGATCTTCGCACGAACGGCAAAGTCGATCGCAGCAATGGCGTCCGCTGTTGAGCCCGACCCGGATGCGTCGAGGAATTTGAGCGCCATCAGCTTCACGGTCCAATTCACGCCTGCAACACCGATCCCGTTGTTGCCTTGCGCGCCAATTGTGCCGGCACAGTGAGTGCCGTGGTAGTGGTCGTCCATCGGATCGCAACTCTTAGTGATTGCGTTATAGCCATGAGTACCTGCAAGGCAGCCACCGAAGGCGGCCGGGTTGTTCCACATGTTATTCACGAGGTCAGGGTGCGTGTAGTCAATCCCGGTGTCCACAACGCCGACGATTACGCTAGCGCTACCTGTCGTCACGTCCCAGGCCTTCTCGGCGCTGATCTTGGTCATTCCATACAACAGCGAATACGAGGGGTCATTTGGAACCAGGTCCGCGTGATGGATGTGGTTCGCCTCGGCGTAGCGCACACCCCGGTGTCGCTTCAGCGCCGCGATCTTGGCGGGAACGCTGCCCGCGGGAACGTTCAGAACATGCGTGCCGGCGCCGATGGTCTCGTTGTCCGAGGCGCCTTCCGAATTCGCGATCGAAGCAGCCAGGCCTGGCGACACACCAGCGTCGAATCCGACCAGGATGGTCCCGTCCCGATAGGGACCCTGGACGTTCTCCTGAGCCGCGCCTGCCGTCACCGGCGGAACCAGGGCCATTGCCAGCGCCGCCAGAGCGCCCACGACCGCGAACCTTCTACGCCTCATTCAGCTGTTCCTCCTCAGGACCTACGGCAACGCGCGGCTCAATAGCATGTCAGAGAAGTCGATGAGATTGGGTTATAAGTTGCCTGTCAGGTCATGTGAAGTCGGCCGCGAGAGATTCGACAGAGTCAGGCGGAGTGCTCGACACCCTCAACAGCGGTCAGGCGAGTGCGGGAGGTGATGAGGTGGAGGATCACCGTCCCCTCCTCCACGTGGCGGCGCACCCGTTCGATAGCCAGGGGCGGCAGGAGATCCTGGTCCCCGTCGGCGAGCACCGTCTCCCGGGGCTGGAGCTCCTTCCAGACATCGCCGATGACCTCACGGCGCAAATTGCCGGGAATGTAGAGGTAGCGGCGGTCGGGGATCGTCTTCTTGGTGAAACTCTCCACCCGCGCGAACGCATCCTGCGCGTGGAAGTCCTGGAAGTAGGGGTCCGACACCTCCATCAGCTCCCGAGCGTGGTGCTGCCGGCTGCCGCGATAGAGGAAGACGGCCCGGGTGCCTCTCGCTCGATGGCTGGCGTTCTTGATCAGGATCTCCGCCACCTCGGGGTCGTGCGGCAGGATCACGAGCATCTCCGCCGGGCGCCCCCGCAGCACCTCGTTGATCCACTCGCCGGTCCGGCCGGGGTGGTAGGGGATCGGGAACACCGTGGGGCGGTGGCGCTGGGCGCGCCGGAAGGTGATGAAGCCGACGATCAGCCCCAGCACGGTCAGGCCGCCGCCGAAGCCTGTCGCGAGTGGTTTGGCGATCAGGTTGGTGCCCCAGGCCACGATCACGGCAACGGTGGTAAGGACGCCGAGCCCGAACCCCAACCACTGCAACGCCGACTGCCGCGACTCCTTTTCACGCCAGCGGACGAGGTCAAGCGCGAGACAGGTCAGCACGAAGGCGCCGAGCAG
>CAXMLP010000156.1:0-4311 GCA_964194225.1 uncultured bacterium
CTCGGTGGGCGCCATCACCACCGACTGCAGGCCGGCCGCATGGGTCATCGCGACGGCGGCCGCGGCGACGGCGGTCTTACCGGCGCCCACATCTCCGTTCAGGAGGCGGTTCATCGGGACCGGCCGCGCCATGTCGCGGAAGATGTCCCAGGCAGTCCGCCGCTGGGCATTGGTGAGCGGGAAACCGACACCGGACTTGAAGGTGTCAATCACCTCCTGCCGGTAGGGGACCGGGACCGCCGGCTCCTGCTCGAGCCGGCGCGCGGCGACCACGAACGCCATCTGGAGCTCCAGCAACTCGGCGAAGGCCATCCGGGCCCTGGCTCGCTGCCACTGCGCCTCGGTCTGGGGCCGATGGCCCCAGCGCACCGCCTCCGCCACTCCCGGCAGGTTGTGCCGGTTCCGCACCGCCGGGGGGATGAGCTCGGCCAATTCAGCAGCCAGGGGCAGGAGCTGGCCAACCAACTCAGCGATACGTCGCGACGTGATGCCCTTGCTGAGGTGATACCTGGCCATGAGGCCGCCGATGCGCCGGGGCCCCGAGGCCGAGGGCAGCACCTCGTGGTGGGGGTTGAGCATCTCGAAACCGGAGCCGTACCGGCTCAACCGGACGACTCCCGCCACCGCCATGCGATCGCCCCGCTGGAGCCCGCGCGCCAGGTACGGCTGGTTGAACCAGACGACCTTGAGGCGGCCGCCTCCCTCATCGCTGAGGACGGCTTCGGTCAGCTTCATGCCACGACGCGGAGTGTGCTTTGCCCCGACCTCGACCAGGGTTCCGAGGACTGTCTGGTGCTCGCCATCTCGGAGCTCACGAATCGCGACCGGGACCCCGTAGGAATCCCAGCCGAAGGGAAGGTGGAGAAGGAGGTCGCGAACTGTGCCCAGGCCGAGGCGGTGGAACGCCTTCCGCTCGCTCGGGCGGAGCTTGGGAAGCTCGCTCAGCGGCGTGTCCAGGGTGGCCACCGGCCGCAGTATAGGATTCGGTTTCCTTGGCCTCCAAACCGCCCCCGACGCGCGTCAAGGAAGAAGCCGAAGTCGTTCACGGGGTTGAGATCCGGGACCGCTTTAGCTGGCTCGAGGCGGGCGAGGCGGAGGAGGTGCGGGAATGGGTCGCCGCGCAGAACGCATACACCCGCCGCGTGCTCGGCGGCTACCCGGGCCGTGACGGGCTGGCGGCCCGCCTGCGCGACTCCCTCGACTGTGGCCAGCTCTCTCCCAGCGTGGTTCGCGGGCAGCGTCGCTTTTTCACCCGTCGCCAGGCCGGGATGGAGCAGGCGTCCCTCGTGGTGCAGGACGGGTTTCAGGGGGTTTCGAGTGAGCGCCTGCTCCTGGACCCCCAGGCGCTGGCCGGCTCGGCGACCGCCGCCATCGACTGGTACTCGGTCTCCGACGACGGCAGCCTGGCCGCCGTCGGGTTATCGGAGGGTGGCGATGAGCGGTCGACCCTGCGCCTTGTCAGCACCGGGACCGGGGAGCTGCTGCCCGACCGCATCCCCGACTGCCCCTGGGCCGCGGTGGCATTCGAGCCGGGTGGGAGCCTGCTCTACACGCGTCGCCCCGCCGGTGACTTCTACAACCAGCACGTATGCCGGCACCGCTTGGGCGATGACTCGCGCGCTGACGAGGTCCTCTTCAGGCCGGCCGAGAGGACCGAGTCCGTGGGCGGGATCGCCGTCTCACCCGACGGGCGGTGGATCGTACTGAACAGCCACCGGGGGACCGCTGAGGGGTCACTGTGGCTGAGCGATGCCGGCGGGCCATTCCAGGAGGTCTTCCGGGGTGCCAACGAGGTCGCCCTGGCCTGGTTCAGCGGGGACCGATTGCTTGCCCTGACGAATTCGGGCGCACCGAATTGGCGCTGCGTCGAGATCGACCCCCTCTCCCCCGCGCCGGATTGCTGGAACAACCTGATCCCAGAATCTGACAACCTGCTCGTGGACGTCGCCGTGAGCGCCGACAGGCTGCTGGTTCACCACCTCGTGTCGGCCTGTTCCTGGATTTCGGTGCATACGTTGCAGGGCGAATTCGTCGGCATCGTCGATCTCCCGCCGCTCGCCACCGTCACGGGTTTGGGGGCCGATCCCAGTTCCAGCGAGGTCGTCCTGACGGTGGAGACCTTCACAAGGCCCGCCACGGTGCTGCGCGTGGACCCGGCGACAGGCCGCTTTCTGCCCCTCGGCGGTCTCGAGCCACCGGCCGGTTTCGACCACCTCAAATACCCCATCCGGCAGGTGGACTTCGTGAGCTCCGACGGGACCGCGTCCAAGATGTTCCTGGTCGGCCGGGCGGCGGGTGGCGGGAAGACGGTCCTGACCGGTTACGGAGGGTTCAACCTGGCCCGGACCCCGACCTGGACGCCCACCATCGTCCCCTTCCTCGAGGCCGGCGGACTCTACGCGGTGGCGACCCTGCGGGGCGGCAGCGAATACGGCGAGCGCTGGCATCGGGCAGGGATGCTGGGCAGCAAGCAGAACACCTTCGACGACTTCATCGCCGCCGCGGAGAAGCTCATCGACGACGGGCTCTGCACTCCCGCCACCCTCGGCATTCGCGGCGGCAGCAACGGCGGGCTGCTGGTGGGTGCCGCCCTGACCCAACGGCCCGAGCTCTTCGGCGCCGCGGTCTGCCAGGTTCCCCTGCTCGACATGGTGCGCTACGAGCGCTTTCGGATCGCCGAGCTCTGGAACCGGGAATATGGCACCGTCGCCGATCCTGAACAGTTCCGGTGGCTGCACGCCTATTCGCCCTATCACCGTGTGCGGCGGGGCACGCACTACCCACCCCTCCTGCTGCTCACGGCGGAGGACGACGCCCGCGTCGATCCCAGTCACGCCTGCAAGTTCGCGGCGCTGCTTCAGGCCGAGGCTCCCGACGGCCTCACCCTCCTGAGAGTGGACGGTCAGGCCGGCCATGGCCAGGGCAAGCCGGTCCACAAGCTGCTGGCTGAAGAGGTGGACATCTGGTCGTTCCTCCTGCACCACCTGCAGCAGTGAAACAGCGGGACTATCCCGTCGGCGGCGATCCCCGGCGACTCGGCAGCTGGAGAACCAGCACCGAGATGAGGACCAGCACCGCGCCCGCCACCTGGATCGGCGCCAGCCGATCCCCCAAGAGGAGAACGGCGAGCGCTACCGTGACAACTGGCTCGACCGTGCTCAGCAGTGCTGAGCGCGAGGCTCCGATCCGGGGCAGGGCGGCCAGGAAGGCGGTGATGGCGATCATCGTCGGCACGATCGCCAGCGCCAGCACAACAGCCCACTGGCCGGTGCCCACCGGCAGCCTCAGGGTTCGCGTCACAGCGGCCACCGCGAGCCAGGTGAATGCCGTGCCCGTTATCGACAGGGCCCCCGCGGCGACCGCTGGTATCCCGACCATCAGCCGATCCCCGATCAGGATGTAGGCCGTATAGAGAACCGGGCTGGCGATGGCGAAGGCGAGCGCGAGGCCGCCCCCACTGAGGGGGATGCCGCCCACCAACAGAGCGACCCCGGCGAAGCTGCCGGCCAGCGCCAGCAGCTGGCGGCGGGGCAGGCGCCGGCGATAGATGGCCCAGCCGGCCAGGGTGACCAGCGCCGGGTAGGTGTAAACAATCAGCTCAACCAGCGACGCAGCCATCCGCTGCAGGGCGTAAAAGAAGGTGATCGACTGGCCGAAATAGCCGATTGACCCGAGCAGGAGAAGGCCGGCGACCCGGCGCCGGGGCAGCCGAAGCGGGTTCTGGCCGGCGGCGGTCGCCACCACCAGCATGCCCGCTCCGGCCAGCGCGAAACGAAAGGTGAGCAGCTGCTCGGGACCCAGGCCGACCTGATAGCCCACCTTGACCAGGATCGCCAGTGTTCCGAACGCCAGCGCTGAGAGGAGGACCAACCCGGTCCCCACGGCGACGCGGGAAGAGCCGGCGCCTACGGCTTGCTCTTGAGGTACATCAGGCCAAGCGCCCGGGGACCCGTGTGGGTGCCCAGCACCGGTCCGATCTCGCCCCTCTCGATGTGCACGTCGGGGTGGGACGCCTGGACCTGTGCGGTCAGGTTGTCAGCGTCCTCGGGGGCACTGCCATGTACGACCGCCAGGTACTCCAGCGGGCCGGCCTCGTCGAGGCGCCGCACCATGCCGGCGATCGCCTTCGTGCGGGTGCGGGTTCGATCGATTGGTTTGATCTCACCATGGTCGAGGCCGAGGAGGGGTTTGACGTCGAGCATGGAGCCGAGAAGGTACTGGATCTTCGAGATCCGGCCACCCATCTGGATATACCGCATGGTGTCGAGGAGCGCCAGCAGGCCGAGCCGATCGACCCTCTCCTCGGTCGCC
>CAXMLP010000157.1:0-3047 GCA_964194225.1 uncultured bacterium
CCCGTCGCGGCTGTTGTAGAGGCTGCCCCCGCGAAGCTCCACCGGCCAGCCGTCGGCTGCCATCAGCTCGGCCGACTCGGCCAGCTGCCGCTTCTCGGCGGCCGTTGCGGCCATGACGCGGGAGCCCTTGCGCCGGTGGGCGGCGCGGCCGGCCAGCGTCTCGGCCAGCCGCTGGTGGTTTTCGGCGGTGTACCCCCAGATCTCGCGCGTCAACTCGCGGCCGTGGCGTGCCACCGATTCGGCATAGTTCGCCGCCGTGCCCTCGAGCAGGAAGCCCGCGTTCCGCCCGCTGGCGCCGAAGGCCAGCTGCCGGCGCTCGACCAGGACGGCGTTGACGGCCCCGTTTGACCAGCCGGTGAAGCAGGCTCACCCCGGTGATCCCGCCGCCGATGACAAGGACCTCGGCCCGCAGCGGCAGCGGCTCCCGAGCGCGCGCCGGCGGCCGCTGCCAGAAGGGGTTGTCGATCACAGGGGGGAGACCGGAGCGGTCCTCGTGCTCATCACGTCGGGGCGGGGAGTCAGACCCACAGCCAGGGCGGCAACCAGGAAGGACCCGGTCGTCAGCGCGAAGGCGAGGCCGTAGTTGCCGAGCAGGTCGAAAAGCACTCCGGCGACGAGGGGGCCGAGTCCCGCGAAGACGCCCACCGGCACTCCCTGGACAGCGGTGATCGAGCCATAGGCGAGCCTTCCGAAGTGGTCGGCCAGCACTGAAGCGCGGAGCGGCGAGACGGCACCGAAGGCGGTGCCGTAGACGACGATGAAGGCCACCACGGCGGGCACCGTCCCGGCCATCAGGAGAAGAACGGAGAAACCCTGGAGAGTGAGGCAAGCGACGAGTAGCCGCTGTGCGCTGAACCGGTCGCTGATGTAGTTGAAGACCAGCCGCCCGGGCAGGCTGGCAAGTCCGGTCAGGCCGAGCACGCCGGCCGCCAGCACCGGGTCGTAGCCGCGACCGATGAGGTAAGCGACGACGTGTGCCAGGAGCACGCTGTAGGCGAAGGTGCTGAATGAGGCCGCCGCCATCAGAGTCCAGAAGGGGCGCAGCCGGACCGCGGCGGAGAGGGGGTGACCGCCGACCTGCTCGCGGTCATGGTGCGCGGGGATCGCAGCGCCGTCGGGCAGCAGGCCGATGTCCTCGGGGCGGCGGCGGACCAGGAGGGCGTGGATTGGCAGCGCGATCGCCAGCGCGGTCAGGGCCAGCACGAGCAGTGCCGAACGCCAGCCGAGCCGGGCGACGAGCAGCCCGGAGATGGGGATGAAGATCGGCGAGGAGAGACCGCCGAGCACGGTGAGGAGCGCGAGTGCGGCGCCCCGCCCGCGTTGGAACCAATTGGCGATGACCACAAAGGTGACCGGGTAAAGGGTCAGGGCCATTGCCAGCCCGAGGCCGCCCGACCAGAGAAGGTAGAACTGCCAGATCTCGGTGACCCCGGAAAGCCCGAGCAGGCAAGCGGCACCAAGGACCGATCCGGCACTCATCAACAACCGGGCGCCGAAACGGTCCACCAACCGACCGACCGGAATTCCGAGCAGGCCGGACAGCACCAGCCCCGCGGAGAACGCGCCCGAGATCGTTGCCCGGGACCAGCCAAGGTCGCGGTGCAGGGGCACCACCAGGACCCCGAAGAGGTACTGGCTGATGCCGTACGACACTATGGTGGTCACACCGAGACCGACCACCAGGTACCAGCCGTAGAAGGTCCGGCGAGGCATGAAGCGCCATCGTAATTCGGGGAGGGAGACTGCCATGGGTCGGCGGCGCAAGTTCTGGGGCTGGGGCTTCGAGGACCAGGACCTCAGCCCTTCGGAGCGGGACTCCCTGGCGGCGGAGCTGTCGGCCCGACTCGGGGGCAGGGAGCTGGCCGTCACAGCCCCACCCACCCTCGCTGAGATTGATCTGCGGCCGCCCCGCATCCAACCCCCCGCCCGACTCCGGGGCATTCTCACCGACGACAAGTACGAGCGGGCCGGTCACACCTACGGCAAGTCCTTCCGGGACCTTGTCCGCGCCTACCGACGCGACTTCCGCCCGGCGCCGGATTGGGTGGCGCTGCCGGCGGACGAGGAGGACCTGGCCTCGCTTCTCGACTGGGCTGGCGAGGCGGGGCTGATCGCAATCCCCTACGGCGGCGGTTCAAGCGTCGTCGGCGGAATCGAGGCCCCCGCCGGAACCGAGCGGGGGGTGATCAGCATCGACCTGCGCAACCTGAACAAGGTGCTCGAGGTGGACCCCCTCTCCCGAGCGGCCCGGATCCAGGGTGGCGCGCTCGGTCCCGAGCTGGAGGCCCAGCTGAAACCGCACAACCTGACTCTCCGCCACTTCCCCCAGTCATTCGAACTGTCGACCCTGGGCGGCTGGATCGCGACGCGGTCGGGGGGCCACTTCGCCACCCTCTTCACGCACATCGACGACTTCGTGGAGAGCCTGCGGGTGGTCGCTCCCAGCGGGGTGGTCGAGACGCGACGCCTGCCCGGAGACGGCGCCGGGCCACGCGCCGACCGGCTCTTCCTCGGCTCGGAGGGGACGCTGGGGATCATCA
The DNA here is from genome assembly GCA_964194225.1 of uncultured bacterium. GTDB lineage: Bacteria > Chloroflexota > Dormibacteria > Dormibacterales > Dormibacteraceae > CAXMLP01. The sequence goes on from CAXMLP010000157.1 coordinate 2,541, forward strand.
CCGAGGCCTGGATGCGGCTCCAGGACCGGCCTCGCTTCCGCGCCGGGATGACCGCGCAATTCGCGCGTTTCGAGGCGGCGGTCGAAGCCACCCGGGCGATCTCACAGGCTGGCCTTTACCCGTCGAACTGCCGGCTCCTCGATCCGAACGAGGCGAGGTACAACGGTGCCGGCGATGGCAGCCAGACCCTGGTCCTGGTCGCCTTCGAGTCGGCGGACCATGAGCTCGACGCCTGGATCGCCCGCGCCGCGGAGTGCTGCCGCGACCATGGCGGGACCGTGCCCGAGGCGGTGGGAACCCGCGCGGGTGAGGCGGGCGAGCGCGAGGGCTCGGCGGGCGCCTGGCGGAACGCCTTCATCAGGATGCCCTATGTGCGCGACGCCATCGCCGGGATGGGGGTGATCAGCGAAACCTTTGAGACAGCCTGTACGTGGGATCGCTTCCCGGAGTTCAACCGACGGGTGCTGGACGCCACTCGCTCGGCCATGGAGGGCGTCGGCGGGGGGG
>CAXMLP010000158.1:0-2315 GCA_964194225.1 uncultured bacterium
TCGATGGAATTCGCCGCGGAGGCCTAGTCCTAGTGCGCTGTAACGGCCACCAGCTTCGAGGCCCGCTCAGGCGGGCACGTGGGGGCTGACCCGGCGCCGCAGTCGGAGGCGGCGCTTCACCAGGTCCGGCTCCTGGCCGATCACCGCGATCGCCTCCTCCACCACCCGCAGTGCGGCCGCCGGCTGTTTCAGCCGCCACTCGAGGACGACCGCCTTGCGCCGGGCGAGCAGGAAGAGCGCCTCTGGATTGCCTCCCTCGGCGGCGGTCCGGAGGGCCCGCCAGCCCGCCGAGCGCCGGCGGCGGCGGAGCAGGAACCGGCCGAGGGCCAGCCAGTCGAAGGCATCCATGGTCGCGTCTCGCCCGCGAAGGCGATGGAGCAGCCGATGGAGGAGGTGCTGGAGGCTGAGCACGTCCTGGCGGTTGTGCTCGAGGGTTGGCTCCAGGTCCCGGCTCCAGCCGGTCCGCACGTAGTCGAAATAAGCCTGCGGGATCAGGTGGCCGGGGATGTCACCGTCCCGCTCGAAACCGAGCAGGCGCTCCTCGACCGACCGCAGAGTGCAGCTTTCGAACCTCGGTCTCAACAACCCGCGACTGAGGTGCAGCAGATCGATGTGCCGGCCCTCGCGGAGCTCGCCCGGCATCCGGGCCATCAGCCATCGGGTCCGCAGCAAGGGGAGGTCGAAGCTGAGCCCGTTGTAGGACGCGGTGCCCGGCGACGCCGCCAGCTCGGCGTCCACCTCCGCCAGGAAGGCCGGTTCCTCACTCGGTTCGGCGAGGAAGAGCTGGATGAGCTCGATGCCGTGCGGGTGAGGCCGGGCGATGGCGGCGCAGAACACCTGGGTGCCGGTGCCCCCGGCCAGTCCCGTCGTCTCGGTGTCGAGAAAGCAGAAGTCGTCGGTGGCGAGGCCGCCCAGCTCAGGGCCCGCCTCGGCTCGCCGCAGCCGGCCCACCGGGAGGACGTCCGACCACCGCCAGGCGACGCCGAGCTCGTTCACGACAGGCTCAAAACCACGCGGCGGGATGCGGCGGGGCGGCAGGAAGGGCTCCGCCCGGCGCAGCGCACTTGCCGTCCCTAGGCTGGCGAGGCGGCTGCGGAGAGCATCGACAGACAAGCCTCCTTGGCTCCTTGGATGTTCTGAAGGGGCCCGACGCAGGTTGGGCAGCCGGCCGCACAGGGACACTCACCGATCAGCTCGGCGGCGGACCGGAGCAGCTCCTCGTGCAGCTCGTAGAGGCGCGCCGCATAGCCGACTCCGCCCGCATAGACCTCGTACACGGTGACGGTGGGTCGGAGCGTGAACGGGGAGCGCACCTCGGGGACCGCACCCAGGTCGCGGGGGTCGCACATCAGCCGGAGCGAGCCGACATGGCGAAGGGAATGGGCGAGGCCCTGGAGGCCGGCCTCCATCGTCTCCCGATCCAGGCCCGACCAAGCGCCAGGTTCGAGGCTCAGCCAGTAAGCGGTCGTGTGGAGGGTCTGCTCAGGCAGGCTGATCGGTCCCGAGCCGATGTTCTCGTGGGTCTGAAACCGGACCTTTTTGAACATGGTCGCCAGCGACGTGATCTTGACCTCACCGCGGGAACGATCGATGGGCGCCGAATCGGGCCCTCCGAAACAATCGAGGACCTTGATCGACAGGGAGTTGAGAGCGGTCGTGTAGTAGTCGACCTGGACCGGGTGGACGTAAGCCTTCTTCTCACCCCAATCGAGGTTGTCGACGTGGTACTGGGCACCCTCCTGGAGGTAGATGGCCTCCTCGTGGAGCAGGGTCGGTGCGGAGAACTGATCCATCTCCCCGATGACATCGGGCCGCGGATTTGACGTGTCGAGGATGAGGACGTTGTCGGCGGCCATCCGCCGCAGCGAGATGCCCTCGGCGGGAAACGATTCCCGGTTCCAATACCACCGGCCTCCCGACTGGCTGGCGAAGCCATCCTCCTGGAACATCTGCAGGAGGGGAGTGACATCGGCTTCACCGAACCGCTCACCGCCGGCAAAGGGGAGCTCAAAGAGGGCAGCCTGCAGGTGTCCGGCCTGCACCAGGAGGTTGTCGGCGTCGATGAGGCCCTCTTCCGGGCTGGCGCTGAGGAAGTACTCCGGGTGCCGGACGATGAATTGGTCGAGCGGATTGCTGCCGGCCACGAAGACGGCGACGCTGCCCGAGCGCCGACCGGCCCGCCCGAACTGCTGCCAGGTGCTCGCGATGGTGCCCGGGTAGCCGACCAGGATGGCCGCCTGCAGGCTGCCGATGTCCACCCCGAGCTCGAGGGCATTGGTACTGACCACCGCGGTCACCTCGCCGCTGCGCAGTCC
>CAXMLP010000159.1:0-3243 GCA_964194225.1 uncultured bacterium
CCCTGCCGCTGCCGGCCGCGGCGGTCGTCGCCGGCAATATCCCCTACTACCTGACGGGTGCTCTCCTGCCTCTGCTCATGGACCGTCTGGACCGCCCCAGGCACATCTCGCTGGTGGTCCAAAAGGAGGTCGCCGAGCGTTGGACCCAGCCCGGCGACTGGAGCCTGGGCAGCCTGGCGGTGCAGGTCCACTGCGTCCCCGAGTATGGCTTCACGATCCAGCGGCAAGCCTTCCTGCCGGTGCCCAAAGTGGACTCGGCCCTGGTCAGCCTCGCCGTCCGCCCCCAGCCGGCCGTTGACGTCCCGGACCTCAACGATTTCTTTCGCTTCGCTGAGCGAATCTTCCAGTTCAGGCGCAAGCAATTGGGCGGCATCCTGGCCCGCCTGGAGGGCGGGAGCGCCCGGGCCGTGCTGGCCGGGGCGGGCATCGATCCGCGGCGGCGTCCCCAGACGCTGGGCCTCGATGAATGGCAAGTCCTCTACCGCTCCTGTCGTTCAAACGTAGAGTGAACAAGGTGGAGCAACTCGGGCTGGAGAGCGGCGAGGGCTTTCGTTACGTCCTGACCCAGGCCGACTTTCGTCGAGTCTGGCTGGCCCAGCTCGCCTCCCAGTCGGCCGACAAGTTCGTGATGTTCTCACTGATCATCCTGGCCTACAACCTCACCGGCGCGACGACGCGGGTGGCCATAACGCTCCTGGCATACACGCTGCCGGCCCTCTTCCTGCCCCCCTTTGCCGGCGTTTTCGCCGACCGCCACAACCGCAAGCGGACGATGTACCTCACCAATTTCGGGCGCGCCGCCATCGTGATGCTGATCCCGCTCTCTGCCCTGGTCCCCTGGTTGCGGGGCGACATCTTCCACCTCCTGGTCATCACCTTCGCCTTCAGCGCCCTGGGCCAGTTCTTCAGCCCGGCCGAGGCGGCGGCGATCCCGACCCTGCTCCCCAAGCAGGCCCTGCTCACCGCCAACTCGATGGTGCTGGCATCGATGGTCATGACGCTGCTGGTGGGGGGTGCCCTGGCACCGGTCTTCTCGCGCATCGACACCTACCTCCCGTACTGGATCGCCGCCCTCGGCTTCGCGGTCGCGGGCGGCCTGATCCTGCTCGCCCGCATTCCCAGGAACATCCCCCGGCTGGACCAGACCAGCCGCGGCATCGCCCATCAGCTCTACGTCGAGGTGAAGGAGGCGGTCGACTTCCTGCGCGCCTCCCGGGTGCTCATGGTCTCCTTCGCGCAGCTGTCACTGACCGTGCTCGTCCTCTTCATGATGTTCACCCTGGCGCCCGGCTACGTGAAGACGGTGATCGGCATCCAGCCCCAGGACAGCTACGTCATCCTGGTTCCTGCGACCCTCGGTGCAATGGCGAGCGCGTTCGTGGTCGGCCAGTTCGGGAGGGCGTTCGACCGCTCTCGAGTTCTCGCCGGAGGGCTGATCGCGACCGGGATAACCCTGGTCCTGCTCGCCAGCGTGCCGTTCGGGATGCGCACGATCCCGGAGTTCGCCGATTACACCCGCTGGTTCGCGATGCTCTTCGGTCTGCTGCTCGGAATCGAGTTCGGTGCTCTCCTCATCCCGTCACTCACCTACCTCCAGGAGCACACCACGGACCAGGTCAGGGGGCGAATCTTCGCCCTCTTCTTCCTGGCCTATAACGGCGCCACGGCCATCCCCATCCTGGCCGCCGCGGCCCTGGCCGACACTTTCGGGACCGGGAGTGTCATCGGCGGATTGGGGGTGATCCTCACCGCCACGGGAGTACTGGCGGCTATTTACGGCTCGCGCGTCTACGGAGAACCACGAACGCAGCCACTGCGAGCCCGATGACGACCAGGCCGCCATACCCGAGCAGGCTGGTGACCCGCTGGAGCAGCGCCCAGTTGTTTCCCAAGAGGTAGCCGAGCAGGCCGAAGGTGATGGCCCAGGGCACCGCCCCGATGACGCTGTAGAGCTGGAAGCGCCAGAAAGGCATGTGGGCGGCGCCCGCGAAGACGCTCGCCCAGGTCCGCAGGCCGATCACGAAACGGCCGACCACGATCGTCTTGTCGCCGTGATGGGCGAAGAACATCTCGGCCTGGGCGAGATGGCTGGAGCTGAGGTGGAAGAAGCCGAGCAGCCGCTCGATGAAGGGCCGGCCGCCCCATCTGCCGAGGAAGTAGCCGATGTCCCCGCCGAGGATTGCGCCGAGGGCGGCCAGCGCGATGACCGCGACGATGTTCAGGTGGCCGCTCCCGGCATAGGCTGCCACCGCCAGGAGGGTCAGCTCACCGGGAAAGGGGATGCCCGAGCTCTCGATGAGGATGCCGAGGGCGGCGGCCGGGTAGCCGATGCTGTCCGCGAGGCTTCGAATGTCCATCCTGGAAGCCTTCAGTATCCTGAAACACTCCATGGAGGATGAGGCGGAGCTCGGATCGGGAGACGAGCTCTATCTCCTGCGTCACTCAACCGCCCACGTCCTCGCCGCGGCGGTCACCGAGCTCTGGCCGGGCACCAAGTACGCGATCGGTCCGCCCATCGAGGACGGCTTCTACTACGACTTTGACTCGGAGCACGTCTTCACGCCGGAGGACTTCAAGGAGATCGAGAAGCGAATGCGCTCGATCATCGGGCGCAACCTCCCCTTCACGCGCGAATTCCAACCCAAGGCGCAGGCGCTCCAGACCTTCCGCGACCGCGGCCAGGACTACAAGGTTGAGCTGATCGCGGACCGGATCGCGGATGGGGAGGAGGTCTCCCTCTACCGCACCGGTGAGGACTTCCTGGACCTCTGCCGGGGACCGCACGTGGCTGGCGCGGGGGCGATTCGAGCCTTCAAGCTGATGCGGACGGCGGGGGCCTACTGGAAGGGCGACGAGCACAACCGGATGCTGCAGCGGATCTACGGCACCGCCTGGCCCACCCAGAAGGAACAGGACGAGTACCTCGAGATGCTCGCCGAGGCGGAGCGACGCGACCACAAGAAGCTCGGTCGCGAGCTCAAGCTCTTCGCCGCGGACGACCGGTCAGGGGCCGGGCTGCCGCTCTGGCTCCCCAATGGCGCCACCGTCCGCCGAGAGATCGAGCGTTGGGTGGTGGATGAGGAGCTGGCCCGGGGGTACCAGCATGTCCTGACGCCCAATCTCGCCAAGCTCGACCTCTTTGTCCAGAGCGGCCACTGGGACCTCTACAAGGACTCGATGTACCCGCCGATGCACTTCCCCGAGTCGGAGGAGACCCTGGAACTGCGGCCGATGAACTGTCCC
>CAXMLP010000160.1:0-7046 GCA_964194225.1 uncultured bacterium
CCGGCAACGAGACGGCCGGGACCAACCACCAGTCAAAGGACGTCAGCCAGAGCGCCGCTAACAACGATGTGACCCAGGGTGGCGAGACCGCCAACACGAACCACCTTTCGCAGGTCGCCAGCGCGGGCACCGTGGCAACGGTGGCGGGCAATGAGACGGCCGGCACCAACCACCTTTCGCAGGTGGCCAGCACCGGAACATTGGCAACCGGGTCAGTGAATGAAACGACTGGGACCAACCACCTTTCGCAGGTGGCCACCACCTCGGTGGGTCCAGTGGTCGTCCCGGGGGGCGGCGGCACACCTCCAGGCGGCGGAATACTACCGGGGGTCACGCCTCCAGGCGGAACCACCCCCCCCGGCGGTACACGTCCGGGCGGCGGCACAGTGCCGGCTGGCTCGGGGACCGGGGCCGCCGGCAGCGGCAACGTAGCTGCGAACGGCGGAGTACTGGCAGCAGTAGCGTCGGCGGAAACGGCGGTGGGCGCAGTGCTTGCTGAGACCGGCCTGCCCGTGCTGGGTGGGATCCTCGGTGGAATCCTGCTCCTGCTCGGCGCGATGGTGATGTTCTTCAGGCGGCGTACGCAGAGGGACTGATCCGACCCGTTCGGAATTGAATATCGCTGAAGAGGCGGCCGGCACAACCGGCCGCCTCTTTCTCTTATTCCGCCGTCGGCGCAATCTCGGTCGCGCGGCCCAATCGCACCGCTGCGCTCGAAGGCAAATCCGGTGCGGCCGGGCCAGCCCGCCGGAACCTTCCATTACGCTGGATCTGAATTGAGCTCGCTCGCGCGGTCCATGCCAGTCCTCTCGTGAGCCTGACTCCACCCCGGACCTATACGGCAGAGGAGGCCAACCAGGCCCTGCCCGCAGTCCGGGCCCTGGTCGAGCGGGTCGTCGACCGGTGCAACCTGCTGCCGGAGCTGCAGGAGGGCACCCGGGTCGCTGACTACAAAACCTCCCGACCCGGGGCCGGGCCGGAGGTCGAGAAGGCTTACGAGAGGGCCCGCCGAGCGATGCATGACGCGGAGCTCGACCTGGCCGACGCAGCGCTTCGCCTAGAGCGTCTCGGGGTGTCCCTCAAGGATCCCCAGCAGGGCCTCATCGACTTCTATTCGTACCGCGACGGCGAGCTTGTGGAGCTGTGCTGGAAGCTGGGCGAGCCGGTGATCGGCTACTGGCACAGGATCGGCGCGGGCTTTGCCGGCAGGCAGCCGCTGTGAGGGATTTCCTGCGCAACCGCAATCTCCTGACTCTGATGGTCGGCCACCTCACGGTCGATAGCTACGTGGGGATCCTGCCCGTCCTCTACCCGCTCCTCATCGGCAAGTTCCACCTCAGCCTGGCCACCGTCGGCCTAGTCAGCCTCGCCTACAGCGGGATGGCCGCCATCTCCCAGCCTCTTTTCGGAGTCATCGCCGACCGCTACGGCACCCGTTTCACCGGCCTGGCGCTGGGCTGGACCGCAGCCACCTTCGCCCTGGTCGGCTTTGTGCCGACCTTTGAGCTGCTGCTGCTCCTGGCCTGCGCCTCAGGCTTAGGTTCGGGCGCCTTCCACCCGCTCGGCGCCCTCGATGTCAGGGCCCTGCTGCCGGAGCGGGGGCGGAGCTGGGGCATGTCGATCTATGTGACGGCCGGAACTCTCGGCCTCGCCATGGGCCCCCTCATCGGGATCGTGATCTTCCACCTCTTCGGAATCGCCGGGACAGGACTGTTGCTGATACCCGGCGTGGTCGCCGGTGGCTACCTGCTGTGGCGGATGCGCTCGGTCAGTCCCCGGGGTGAGGCCGTCGCAGCCAGGCTCGTGCCAGGCGGCAATCCAATCCCACTTCTGGCGCTCGCAATGGTCATCGGTGTGATGATGTCGAGGAGCTGGACAATCAACGTCTTCCAGGCCTTCACTCCGACCTGGTATCGCCAGATGGGGTACGGCCCCGAGTTCTACGGACCCCTGGCAACCACCCTGGTCCTCGCCAGCGCAGTGGGAACGGTCGGTTGTGGCACCCTGGCCGATCGCTACGGTCGTCGCGGGGTGATCCTGGGCACCCTGGTTCTCAGCGTCCCGGCGATCCTGTTGTTCACCCTGCTGCCGGGTCCCTTCGCTTTCGCAAGCGCGATCCTGATTGGCCTGCTGGCCGCCTCGACGGCTCCCCTGATGCTGTTGATGGCGCAGCAGATCATGGTCAGCCGTGCCGGATTGGCGTCGGGCCTGGTCATGGGTTTGGGATTTGTCACCGGGGCGATCGGCATACCGATCAACGGTGCCATCGGCGACGCCATCGGGCTGCAGAAATCGCTGACGACCCACGTCGGGCTTGTCCTGCTCACCATCCTTCTCGCTTGGTTCCTTCCCACGGAGGTCGAAATGGACCGCTACTCCACGGCCGAGCGGCGGGCTGGCCCCCAGTTGGGGGGACTGCTGCCCGAGTCCCTGGCGCCGGAGTTACCTACCCGGCGACCTTCCTCTTCGGCCTGACGCCAATCTCCGAGCGCACCCGCTCCGCCAGCCCGGCCGCTGTCAGCCCATGCTCGGCGAGGATGTCGGCGGCCTTGCCCTGGGGCAGGAAGCCGTCGGGCAGACCGGCCATTTGAACCCGGCCGGCCATTCCCGCCGGAGCGAGCGCCTCCATCACGGCTGAGCCGAGTCCGCCGCTGAGCACCCCGTCCTCGGCGGTGAGCAGAAGCGGATAGCGGGGTGCCCACTCCTCGACCAGCCGTGGATCGATCGGCTTCAGCCAGCGCGCATTGACGACCCCGCAGCTGATCTCCTCATCGGCGAGCAGGCGGGCCGCTTCGAGGGCGGCGCCCACCATCCGGCCGATCGCGACGATGACAACGTCGTCTCCGCGCCGGACCTCATCCCAGCGACCGACTTTGTAGGGCTCCCCGGGCATGTCGGGCATCGTGGTCGCAGTGGCCCTCGGGTAGCGGATCACCATCGGTCCGGGGAGTGTCAGGGCGGTCTCCAGGAGGCCGGACAGCTCGCCCTCGTCCGCCGGGGAGGCGATCACGAGGTTGGGCACCGCCCGCAGAAAGGCGAGGTCGAAGATGCCATGGTGCGATGAGCCATCGGGGCCGGTGACGCCAGCCCGGTCGAGAACGAAAACCACCGGCAGCCGGTGCATGGCGACGTCGGTGATCACCTGGTCATAGGCCCGCTGCAGAAACGTCGAATAGATGCAGACGACAGGCCGCAGGCCGGCCAGGGCAAGGCCGGCGGCAAAGGTGACCGCGTGCTGCTCGCAGATCCCCACGTCGTAGAAGCGCTCGGGGAATTCGCGGCTGAAATCGAGGAGCCCAGTTGAGGAGGCCATCGCGGCGGTCATCGCGACCAGGTTGGGATGGCGGGCGGCGGCGGACATCAGCGCCTCGCCGAAGACGTCGGTGTAGGTGAGGTCCGAACGTAATGCCCGCCCCGTCACGGGGTCGAAGGCGCTGACGCCGTGCAGCTTGTCGATCTCGTCGTCGATCGCTGGGCCGTAACCCCGGCCCTTCTCGGTCATCACGTGGACGACCGCCGGCTCGCGGACGTCGCGCGCCCGGGCGAGGACCTGTTCGAGCTTGGCCAGGTCGTGACCCTCCACGGGCCCGACGTACTTGAGACCCAGGCTGTCGAACACGGTGGTCGGCTGGACCAGCTGTTTGAGGCTCTCCTTCAGCCGGTAGGCGGCCATGTTGGCGGCCGGCCCCACCGCCGGCAGGTCCCTCAGCCGCTCGGAGATCTCCCCCTTCAGGCGCTCGTAGCGAGGGTCGACGGTCAGGTGGGCCATATGCCGGGCCAACCCGCCCACCGTCGGCGCGTAGGAGCGGCCGTTGTCGTTGATCACGACTATCAGGTTGGAGGGTTGGAGGTGGGCGATCTGGTTCAGCGCCTCGTAGGCCATGCCGCCGGTCAGGGCGCCGTCGCCGATGACCGCCACCACGTCGCCCGGCTCGCCTCGGCGCAGGCGCGCCTGGGCAATTCCCAGCGCATAGCTCAGCGATGTGGAGGCGTGGCTGTTCTCGACCCAGTCATGGGCGCTCTCCGCGCGGGACGGGTAGCCACTCATGCCACCCGCCTGCCGCAGGCTCTTGAAGCCGGCGGCCCGGCCCGTCACCAACTTGTGGACGTACGCCTGATGACCGGTGTCCCAGATGATGGCGTCACGGGGACTATCGAAGACCCGGTGGATGGCCAGCGTCAGCTCGACGACACCGAGATTGGGGGAGAGGTGGCCCCCCGTCTCGGAGATGTGTTCGATCAGGAACTCGCGAATCTCGGCGGCGAGTTCCTCGAGCTGACGGGGGGTGAGCGGCCGGAGGTCGGCCGGCGATTTGATGGATTCGAGCAGGGCCATTGGAATTAACGGTACGTCTAACGTGGCTCCGCTGACATCAGTTCCGCCAGGTGGACGCAGATCCGGGTTCCCGCCCCCGTCGGCGAGCGGGGGATCGTCGTCAGGTCACCCTTGTCGTTCCAGGAGCTGGCCGCGATGTCGAGGTGGACCCAGGGCTTCCCCTCGACGAACTGCTCGATGAACATCCCACCGGTGATGACACCGGCCTGGCCATAGTAGCCGTTCTTCAGGTCCGCGTACTTGCTCTGGAGGAGGACCGCATAGTCGGCGTAGATGGGCAGCCGCCAGACGCGGTCGCCGGCGATGTCAGCGGCCTGGAACACCCGCGCCCAGAGCGCATCGTCGTTGCCGACGGCCGCGCTCGCGGCATGCCCGATGGCAGTTGCGGCGGCCCCGGTCAGGGTGGCCAGGTCGACGATGTGCGTCGCGCCGTGGCGGATGGCATCGGTGATCGCGTCGGCGAGGACCAAACGTCCCTCGGCGTCGGTATTGACCACCTCGACCGTCTTACCCCCCGCGGCGGTGAAGACGTCGCCGGGTTTCATCGAGCTGCCGCCCGGCATGTTCTCGCAACAGGCCACGATCGCCATCACGTCGAGCGGCAGCCGCCGGGCGGCGATGACCTCCATGGCGGCGAGGACCGCCGCCGCGCCGCCCATGTCGCCCTTCATCCTGTGCATGCCCTCGGCCGGCTTGATCGAGATGCCGCCGGAATCGAACGTGATCCCCTTCCCGACCAGGGCCAGCTTGGGACCCGACTCCGCCCCCTTCCGATGGAGCCGGATCAGACGGGGCGGGATAGTGGAGCCCTGGGCCACCGCCAGGAGCAGGTTGTAGCCGCCGGCGCGCAGCTCCTCCGGCCCCAGCACCTCGATCTCGAGCTCGTAGCGGCGCGCCATCCGGCGGGCCTCCTCCGCCAGGTACTCGGGCGTCAGGACGTTTGAGGGCAGGTTCACCCACTCGCGGGCGCGGTTGGTCGCCTCGCCGAGCTGCTCGGCGGCCACCACCTCGCGCTCGCGCCCCATGCCGAATCCGAGGAGGACGAGCTCCTCGAACTCCACCCGGTCGCGCCGCCCCGACTGCCGGCTGCGCTGCTCCCAGGTGCCCATGATCGAACCCTCGACCACGGCGGCCAGGTTGGCGTCCTCCAGTGGCGCCGCCTTGAGTACCGCAACGCTCCGGTAGCCATAGCTGCGGGCGGCCCGGATCATCTCGTGGTGCGCCCAGCGCATGCGCTGGCCATCCATGTCGCGCAGGCTGCCCAACCCGTAAAGGAGCAGCCGGCGGCTGGGTATCTGACCGCTGAGGTGAACCGGCATGATCTCCAGGAGCCGGCCGCGGTGCTCCCCGCGGCTGATGATCTCGGCGACCACCCCGCCCATGGCCCGGTCGAGCTCGAGCGCCTCGTCAGGGACCCCACGGCCGGCCGCGATCGGGATGGCGATCGCGTCAGCCTGGACCTGGCCGACCGGCAGCGACGAGAGCGTGATTTTCAACCGGCCCATAGGGTAACCAAAGCGCCGGCGTAGACTGCCGGTCGACATGTCCGGTAGCCCTTCTTGTGGTCTTGCAGGGGGTCTCGCATGGCGAGACTTGGAATGCTGATCGGTCTGCTCGGAGGCACTGGCCGGACGGGCCGCGCCCTGCTCGCCCTTGGCCTGGAGCGCGGCTTTCGATTCCGCTGCCTGGCCCGCGACCCCGACCGTTTGGTGGAGTTCATCGAACGGGTTGAGGTGGTCCACGGGGACTCACTCGACGAGGCCATGGTCTCCCAGCTGACTCACCGGTGCGATGCGGTGATCTCGGTGCTCGGCCACGTCAAGGATTCGCCTCGCGACCTGCTGACGCGCTCAACGAGGAACGTGCTGATCAGCCGGCCGCGTCGATTCATCCTGCTCACGGGAGCCGCGGTCGACCTTCACAGCGACCGCAAGAAATTCTTCGACGAGGTGGCATCAAGTGGCGTGCGGCTGTTCGCCGGCCGGCTCGTGCGCGACTCCCAGGACGCGGCCGACCTTGTCTACGCATCGACCGCCGACTCGATGATCGTTCGCACGCCGCCCCTCAACGAGTCGCCACCGCGCGGCAACTGGCGAGTTTCGATGGAGCGGCTGCCCTCGAGTCGCCCCATCAGCCGCCACGACGTGGCGGACTTCCTGCTGCGCATGGCCCTGGAGCCCGAACCCGGGGGCCGCACTCCCTTCGTGAGCTACTGACGGTTCCTCTACCTGAGGGACGTGCAGTCGCCGACCGCCCGGTAGCCGGCCACCGTCGCTCCCCCGCACGCCCAGGCCCGCTGCCGGAACAGCGCCAGCTGGATACCGTGGCGGGGCACCAGCATCGGCTCCTCGGTCCAGGCTCCTGACCGGAACCTGAAGACGCGGTCCACCAGCACCGACTCGGCCGAGTCCTCACCACCCGCCACCAGGACCTCGTCGGCCAACCCGATCGCGCCGGCGCCGCTGGTTGCCCGGGGGAGATCGGGCAGCCGCGACCAGCTGTTGGTGGTGGGGTCATAGCAGTCGACGCGGGGGGTGTTGGGCGAGCGGCCGCCGGCAGCACAGACCCGGCCCTGGAAGGCGAAACCGGCAAGGTGATCGCGCGGCTGGGGCAGGGTCGTCACGTCGGTCCAGGTGTTCTGGGCCGGGTCATACATCTCCACCGCCGCCACCTCGAACGCGGTCCGGCCGCCGATCGCGTAGAGCCGGTC
>CAXMLP010000161.1:0-3419 GCA_964194225.1 uncultured bacterium
CCCCGCCGCGACGGTGTCGGTCTGCAGTCCGGCCGCGACCCTGATCGCTGACGACGTGGAAAATAGGGCCCGTGACCTCACGTAACTTCGAGCTCGAAGCGGTGGAGATGCTGGCGGCCGCCGCGGTCGGCGAGCCCGGCAAGCGGCACTTCTTCCTGCTTGCGCGCCAGGGCGGGCAGACGATGACGCTCTCCTGTGAGAAATTCCACATCCAGGGACTGCTGACCCGGGCCCGCCAGCTCCTCGAGGCGCAGGAGATGAAGGCTTCGTCGCAATCGGTGATCGCACAGCAGGGCCAGGCGCCGCCCGTGGGTCAGCCGGACTGGGCGATCGGCGAGCTCGGCCTCGGCTACCACGAGAGCAAGCGTCGCTTCGTCATCGTGGCCCGGGAATTGCAACCCGACGGGCCCGACTCGGCGGGCGACGCCGATGTCGATGCCGAGGCCGCCCTCCCCGAGGGCGATGCCGCGACGGCCCGGCTCTGGGTTACCCCCGAACAGGTTCGCGACTTCACGGGGCAGGCCGAGAAGGTGCTTGCCGGGGGCCGGCCGACCTGTAATTACTGCGGCCTGCCCATCGATCCCAGCGGCCACCCGTGTCCCGCCGCGAATGGATCCCGTCCCATCTTCTGAAGGGCGCGAGCTCAGCTTCGGGGCTGCCGAGTCCCTGCTCCTCGAGGCCGAGGAGATCGAGGTTCTCGGGCTGTTGCCCAACTCCAGCAACTACACCTTCCTGGCCCGCCTGAGCGGGATCGTTGACGAGTCGGGAGTCGGCGCGACGGCCCTGGCCGTCTACAAGCCCGCCCAAGGTGAGGCGCCGCTGTGGGACTTTCCCCTCGGCAGCCTTCACCGCCGTGAGGTCGCCGCCTACCGGCTGGCGCGCTTTCTCGGCTGGCCGCTGATTCCGCCGACGGTCACCCGCACGCAGGCACCGCATGGACCGGGCTCGCTCCAGCTGTTCATCCAGACCCAATCCGCGAGCACCTACTTTGGAGTCAGGGATGGACGGCCGGCCGAGTTGCTGCCGGTCGCCCTCTTCGATGTCATTGCCAACAACGCCGATCGCAAGGCCGGGCATCACCTCGTCGACGCCCAGGATCGCCTCTGGGTGATCGATCACGGGCTCACCTTTCACCACGAGCCGAAGCTGCGAACGGTCATCTGGGACTTCGCCGGCGAACCCCTCCCGGCCGCGTTCGCCCCGGATGTCGCCCGGACGCTCGCCGCGATCGAGTCGGGGGAGCTGGCCAGACTTCTTGCCGGCCTCGTCAGCGGGCGCGAGCTCAACCACCTGCGGCGGCGGCTCGATGCCGTGGCGGACCCCGCCTGGCGCTTCCCTGAACCCACCTCCGGCTGGTCGGTGCCCTGGCCGCCGATTTGAGTTGCAAGCAAGTGGCCAGTGCGCCACATTTTTTGCCTTCCGAAACGTTTTGGCATTCTGGGCCGTTAGGAACGAGATGCACTTCGGCCGGGGGGTCCCAGTTTCCGCTCAATTCGCGCCGGGGAGGTAGAGTCGCCCGTCATGGCGGCCATTCGTAACTTCATCTGTTGTGCGGCCGCGCTGCTGGCGCTGACGCCGATCGCGGGCTGGGCCGCTACACCTACGCCAGCCCCCACGGCAACCCTTGCCCCTACCCCAGCTCCTACGCCAACCCCGATCGCCGCTCCCACGCCGACTGCGGTCCCCACGCCACAGGGGCAGTTGAGCATCGACCCTTCGGCGGCCCCGCCGGCGGCCACCCTGCATCTGATCGGCAGCGGCTTTCCCGCCGGCAAGACCTTCACGGTGCTTTTTGACTCGCGACCCTTCGCGACCATTGCGGCCGATGCCGGGGGCAACTTCGCCAAGGATGTGATGGTGCCCGACTTCGCCACCGGCCCGGAGCACCAGATCTGCGTCCAGGAACCGGCCGGGACCATCTGTGGTGGGTTCCGACTGCTGACGGCACCCAGCCCCTCGCCGAGTCCGACCGCCAGCCCTTCGCCGAGCCCTTCCCCCTCGACGTCGCCCTCGCCCTCGCCAACCTCGGTCGTCGGCCATGAGTACAGCAATCCAACTGCCTCCGGCGGGTCGCCGCTCGCCTCACTCACCAGACCGCCAGGGATCTTCTTTCCGATTCTTCTCCTGCTCGCGCTTGTCCTCGGCAGCGCCTACTGGTACTTCGTCATGCGCGAACCGGCGCCTGTCAACGAGGTGACCATCCTGCATCGAGCGGCTCCGGAGCGAACGGGTGGTTTCGAGCGGGAGGGCCCGGCCCTTGAGCCGCCCCCCGCCCGGGCGCCCGCGCCGGCGGAGCCGATCGTGTACGAGAGCCCCACGGCCACACCTTCACCCCGTCCCCCGGCGGTTCCCCATCAACCGCCGGCCGGCGCTGACGTGCCACCCGACCTGCCCGAGGCAACTGACTGACACCTTCCCCGGCCGGGCGGAGAAAGAATGGCCAATCGGCCGTGCATTTGTGAGGTCGCGCCGGCCACCGTAAGATAGCGACCACTTAGCTGCTGGGGGAAGGTGAGAGATTGGCGCTGCTGTCTGTCGATGACGTAACCGTGCGGTTCGGCGGCATCTTGGCGCTGGACCGCATCAGCCTCGATATCCCTGAGAGCAGCATCGTCGGGCTGATCGGCCCCAATGGCGCCGGCAAGACAACCCTCTTCAACGTCATCACCCGCGTCTACACGCCGCAATCCGGCAAGGTCACCTTCGAGGGCCACAACCTTCTGGCGTCGCGGCCCGAGAATGTGATCCGCCTGGGGATCGCTCGGACTTTTCAGAATGTCGAACTGTTCCCCCGCATGACCGTCCTCGACAACGTGCTGGTCGGCCTCCACAGCCACACCGGCCAGAATCCATTCGGCTTCGTGGGTTCGGCCCTCGGCCTCCCCGCCAAGCGCCGCGCCGAGCTGGCCGCCGCGGAGCAGGCGCGCGAGACACTCGCCTACGTTGGCATCCGCGACCTCGAGAACCGAATTGTCGGAGGTTTGCCCTACGGCACTCTCAAGGCTGTCGAGCTGGCGCGCGCCCTCGTCAGCCGGCCCCGCCTGCTGCTTCTCGACGAGCCCGCCGGTGGCCTCAACCATGACGAGGTGGGACAGCTGGCCGGGCTCTTCCGGCGCATCCACAAGGAGTTCGGCGTCACCATGCTCGTCGTCGAGCACCATATGAACCTTGTGATGGCGATTTCCGATCATGTCGTCTGCCTTGACTTCGGCAAGAAGATCGCCGATGCCGGCCCGGCGCAGGTGCAGTCCGACCCTCGGGTGATCCAGGCCTATCTGGGGACAGAAGATGGCGCTGCTTGAGCTGCGCGACGTGCATGCGTCGTATGGCGCCATCCGAGCGCTCCATGGCGTGTCACTGGAGGTGGCGGAGGGATCGATCGTCGCGCTCCTCGGCGCCAACGGCGCCGGCAAGACCAC
>CAXMLP010000162.1:0-1613 GCA_964194225.1 uncultured bacterium
ATAGGGGGGTGAGCGCCGCCGACGCCAGCCTGGCGAACACGGCGACCTTGAGTCCGCTGAGCACGAGCAGGTGAACCAGCCCGGTGGCGACCAGGTCCTGCTCAAGGTGCTGAGGGATACCCGTGCGGATACCCAGGACGAGGCCGAGCAGGACAGCCGAGTGCGGCTCGGGCACGAGCGCGTGGAGCGCCGACTGGTACCAGCTACGCAGCTGGGAGGGCACCGCGGCGACACTCCAGGCGCCCGGCGCCGAGCGCACCTGCGTCGCCGCCAGCTCCAACCAGACGTGACGCTGGGCGAGGTAGGCCCGGCGGTCGAACCCCGGTCGCTCGTCAGGCAGGCGCAGCCGGCCGACCGCCGCCACCTCGTCGCCAAACGCGATGCGAGTGATGCCGCGAGCTCGGACCAGGATGCTGCCAACTCCGGACAGGGGCGCGCCAGTGCCGTCGGTCAGCCGGTGCACTTCGACGAGCACCTGGTAGCCGGCGGCAGCCGGCCGCGGATCATCGAGCGCGGCACCGGCAAGGACAACCGTCCGGCCCGCCAGCAGGGCCGCGCGCGCGGCGATCCCGGCATCCTCGGAGGGCAGCTCAGCACGGGCGATCCCGGCCAGGGCGGCGGCGATCGCCAGGCCCACCGCGATGGGCCGGATGAGCACGCCCACGCCCGCGGCCGGCACCGCCAGGAGGAGGGCGGCGGCCCCCACCAGCGGCTGCCGGGGCGCCACCACCACCGCCAGGCAGAGCGCCGCCGACCAGGCGCCGCAGACCATGAGGAGGGGTGTCAAGGCAGGGTCAGGTGCGGTTTGGCCAGCGCGTAGTCGGCGCGGCTCATGCCGAGGAGGGAGACCAGCTCCGCTAACGAAGCGAAGGGACCGAAGCTGTCGCGGTACTCGACCACCTCGGCGGCGAGCTGGGGCGTGAAGCCGGGTAGCGCCGCCAGGTCGTCCGCCGTGGCCGTGTTCAGGGGAACACGGCCGGCGCCACGGACGGCGGCCGGTCCCTTGACGAAGGGGACCTTAACCTGCTGGCCATCGCGCAGACGCCCAGCGAGGTTGGGGACCCGCTGAGGATCGGCCTGCGCTGTGACACCGCCGGCGGCGGCGATCGCTACGTCGACGCGGTCACCCCGCCGCAGCCGGTAGAGACCGGGTTGAGCGACCGCCCCGCTGACATGGACGAGCAAACCGGCGGGCGGAGGCAGGTCGGGTCCTCGCCCGGGCCCGCCCACGACCGGGCTTGCCTGCTGCGCCGGGGATGCCGCGGGGGCGAGTGCCAGGACCGCCGCCAGCACTCCAACGCCGAACAGCAGGGGCAGGGCGAGACCGAGAATCAGCCGCCAGCCGGGCACCAGGTGAGGCACGCCGGTATCGTCCCAGCCGCCTCGGCGAACTTAAATGAGGCCGGTTAAGAGACGATGACGCCTCCCGCCTGCAGCTTTGCGATCTCGTCTGAGGTGTAGCCGAGCTCGGCCAGGATCCTCGGTCCATGCTCACCCAGCCCGGGCGGCGCCCGGTGAGCCACCGTCTCGCTCAGAAATGGCCCTACCAGCTTCCCGAAGGGGGTGTCATCGATCAACCCGGCAGCCACCACCTGGGGGTGGTCGGGCACCTC
>CAXMLP010000163.1:0-2359 GCA_964194225.1 uncultured bacterium
TCGGCGGGCCCGACGCGCTGCTCGAGATAGCTCACCGTCTCCTCCGCTCATTGCCGGTGGCGAGGTGAACGTGACGCTCCCCGTCGCCGTGACGATGGGCGATCCCGGGGGGGTGGGCCCGGAGATCATCGTGCGGGCCCTCGCGGCGCAAGCGCACGAGGTGGTGGTCGTGGGCGACCTCCGCCGTCTCCAGCTGGCCGCCGAGCTGACCGCAAGCGCGCCCCGGCTGACCTTGCGGGCCGTGCCGGAGCCGGCTGCGGCGGAATTCAAGCCGGACGTGATCAACGTGATCGACCTCGCCAACGTTCCGGCCGATCTCCCCTGGGGCCAGCTGACCGCGCCGGCCGGCCGGGCGGGTTTCGAGTACCTGGAGAGGGCTGTGCGGCTGGCGCGGGCCGGCCAGGTCGGCGCGATCTGCACGGCGCCCATCAACAAGGAGGGCTGGCGCCAGGCTGGGGTGCCCTTCCCCGGCCACACCGAGGCATTGGCCTCACTGTGCGGGACGGACCGCTTCGCCATGATGCTCGTGAACCTGCGTCTGCGGGTGGTGCACCTCTCGACTCATTCGAGCCTGGTTGCGGCCGTCGGCCACGCCACAACTGCCAGGTGTCTCGAATGCATCCACCTTGCCGACGATTTCCTCCGGGCCCATGGGGGGCTGGCCAGCCCTCGCATCGCCGTCGCCGGCATCAATCCCCACGCCGGGGAGAACGGCCTCCTCGGCCGCGAGGACGGCGACCAGCTCCGGCCGGCGGTGGAACGAGCCCGCGCTGAAGGCCTCGAGGTCAGCGGTCCCTGGTCACCTGACACGATCTTCGCGCGGGCGGCCGCCGGGGAGTTCGACGTGGTCATCGCCGCCTACCACGACCAGGGCCACATCCCGATCAAGATGCTCGGCCTCGACACCGGAGTCAATGTGACCCTTGGGCTCCCGATCGTGAGGACCTCGGTCGACCACGGCACGGCCTTCGACATCGCCGGCACGGGTCGAGCCCGACCGGACAATCTGCTGGCCGCCCTGCGGCTGGCCGAGGTGCTGTCACGGCCCTCGTGAGGTTGGCCGGGTCGAGCCGAGCGGTAGGATTCTGAGGCGAAATGCGCACTCCCCGCGAGTACATCTTCCAGGAGGTCGGCGGTTTCAAGATCGCCGAGGTGGCCCGCCGCTGCGTGCCCTGCTACAAGCACGTCGTCGAGGAGGGGGGCCAGCGCCTCGGCCTCTGCATGCTGATCGACCACTACAAGCTCTACCGGTTTCCCCACGAGGACGCCCGCGGCCTGGCGGGCATGTCCCGGGAAGCGATGGGGATGCGGGGACTTGAGCTCAAGGCGCGTTATCTCCGGGGCGAGATGGAAGACCTGCGCCTGCGCGAGTTCCAGCCCGGGATCTGTCGGTATGTCCACGGCCGCGAGAAGACGGCCTGAGCGGAATCGATGTCCGACACTCCAGCCTCCGGCGTCATCCAAAAACTCCAGGCTGAGCTCCGCGAGCGGCGGATCGAAGCCGAGCGCTACCGCCTCGAGGCCGAGGAGCTGAGGCGCCGCGCCGGCAAGCCCGATCCGCAGGTGGCCCGGCTGCAAACCGAGCTGGCCCGCGTGCGCCAGGAGCTGACGCGGTTGCGCCTCAGTGCTGCGGAGGAGCGGGAGGGGGAACGCGAGGAGCGAGATGCCCTTGTCGAAGGGGTGAGGCGGGCCGTCGAAAAGCTTCGCCGGGCATGAAAAGGGGCCCTCCCCCCGGGAAGGGCCCCTCGCAAAATCAGAGCCTGTGAGTCAGACCCGGGCGGCGAGCTGCTCGGCGTAGTTGTCGGCGAGGCTGCCGATGACCGGGATCGAGAACCGTGAGCCGTTGGTGGTCCAGGCCTTGTAAAGGCAGAAGATCCAGGTGACCACCATCGCGAGGATGATCAGCGTCCCGATGATGCCGAGGGGCCCCGGCAGCAGGCCGGCGAGCCAGTAAAGGATCTGCATCGGCAGGAAGATCACGACGGAGCGGGCGGCGTGGAACTTGACGTCGGGGTCGTTCTTCGCCACGAAGAGAAAGATGATTCCAGTGACCCACAGGAGGAGATAGCTGAGTAGAGAGGCTGTTCTCTTGTCCATGCCCGCGCCGACGGTGGCGGGCGGTCCGGGATTTTGCTGCATGAAACGATATTTCCTCCGAATTGAGTTGGTCCCGGCCTTGCGGGCCGGTTGAAGCTGAGCGGATTATCAGGCCGAAAGGCCCAAAAAGCCATAGATGAGCCCATTGCCGATTGCTTCGTTCGCGTCTGTTAGGCTCGCGCCCACCGTGGCCAGGGTGCGTCAGATCGGAGAGTGGAGGCTTGGCCGGCCGCTGGGCCGGGGCGGCATGGGCGTCGTCTAC
>CAXMLP010000164.1:0-1824 GCA_964194225.1 uncultured bacterium
GGCTCTCCCGCAGAGTTGATGATTGAGGGGTTGGACCGCCTGAGGCGTTTTCGGTCTTCTCGGTTTCAGCTCCGGGCAAGCACCCGCTTGCGCAGGAGGTCGACCTTTGCTCGGCCGTAGCTTTGCCGCTTGAGCAGTTTCAACCGGTTGACCTGCCCCTCGGTCTGTCCGTTGCTCTGCCGCAGGGTCAGCCCCGCCTGGACCGCCGGTAGGTCGGTCCGGAGTTTTCGTGCGAAGCGGGCGAGGCCGTCGATCCCGCTTGCCTCCGCGGCATCCAGCCACACCGGCAACCGCTCGCCCTCGCGCCGGCGCACCATCGCCAGGAAATCCTCGGTGAGTTCGGTCGCGCTGGCGATGGCGGCATCCTTGGTCCGGAGTTGCTGCAGATAGGCGGATTGCTCGTCGCTGCGCCGCTCCGGCCGGCGCAGGAGGAGCGATGCGACATGGCGCGGCGGCGGGCCATGGGGTCGGCTCAGTGCGGTGCGGCGACGGCCGCTCACGGGCGGACCATCGAGGCGGAGTTGGGCAACGAAACGCTGGACGTTGGTGAGCGAGTACGCGAATCCTTGGGATTGGATCTCTCGCCAGAGGACCGTTGCGGTGCGGCAGCCCTCAGCCCAGCGTTTGAGGAGATAGGGCTCAAAGGGAGTGATCACCCGTCGCTGTCCGGCGTCGGCGCGGCGTTTGCGGGTGGGCGGGTCTTGGCGCAGGTAGCGATAGACGGTTCGGCGTCCGATGCCGACCGTGCGGGCGATCGCCGCGATGGTGGCTCCTTGGGCGTGAAGCGCACGGGCCTGCTCGTACTTCGCCCTCCGCCGTGCCACACCAGCTTCGGCGACCGCGGTCTGGCGTTCGCGCCCGCGATCCGGTTGCGGATGGCGCCGCTTCCCTTGGTAGACCGTGTCAACGGGAGCCGGCGCAGCGGCAGCTTCGTGCTCGGGCGGCGGCGGCGCAATCAGCGCGGCGGTCGCCGCCGCGAGGCAGTCTCCTTTGGCGCGGAAGAACTCCTCCAATACATCGGCGAGGTTGTCAACGAGATGCCAGCGGTCGGCAACCTGGACCGCTTCCGGAGCGCCGTCCCGCGCACCCTCGGCAGAGGCGCCGGCGCGATCGCGGGCGATGAGCTCCACGCCCGGATGCGCCCGCAGCCACTCAGCGAGGCTGCCGCTGGAACGATCCGGCAGGAGATCGACCGGACGGCGCCGTTCGAGATCGACCAGGATCGTCCCGTAGGTCAGGCCCTTATGGATCGCCCAGTCGTCGACGCCAAGCATCGTCGGCGTGGCCATGGCTGCTTCTGGCGCAGCGCGAATGAACCGCAGCAGCGTGTCGGGACTAATGAGCATCCCGAGTTTCGCCGCCAGCCGGGCCCCGGCCTCACCGCCGAGGACGAGGGCGATGGTGGTGAGAGAGCCGTGCTGGCGATCGGTGCGGTGAGCATAGGCCGCCGCCACGTCGTCCAGGCGTTCGACGAAGATCCGCCGCGGACAGGCGTCGTTGTCGCAGAAGAACCGGCGCGCATGAACGCGAATGCGAACAGCCACGTCAGCCCAGGGCAGGTCGGCCAGCGTGCGCACGTACCGGCTGTGGATCCGATCGGCACGCCAACCACAAATCGGACAACACGCCGTCTCCAAAGCGGAGACGGCGAGAAGCGTCAGGCCATCGTCACCGAGCAGGAGTGTCTCGACGTGCAGTGACGGCGGGATCGGAAGGTAGGCGGGAACCATCGAACACCTCCGTTGGCGGGGCAACCGGACGGAGGATAGTGTCTCTTCGACAACGGGGATCAGGGAGGAGCTTCATCAACTCTGCGGGAGAGCC
>CAXMLP010000165.1:0-6014 GCA_964194225.1 uncultured bacterium
CCTCCGGGGTGATCGAGCCATGGCGGGTGCGGGCGGTGATGTCGATGTAGGCCTCGTCCAGGGCGACCGCCTCGATCTTCTCGGGAGAGGCGAAGCGGCGGAAGATGGAATGGACGGCCCGGCTCGCCTCGCGGTAGGCGCTCCCGGTTGGCCGGAGCACCACCAGGTCCGGACACAGTCGGAGGGCCTCGTGAAGAGGCATTGCCGAATGGACCCCGAAGACCCGCGCCTCGTAGGAGGCACCCATCACGACCGCCCGCCGGGAGGCCCCCGCCACCGCGGTCGGTTTGCCGCGCAACGAATCGTCATCGCGTTGGTGGACGGAGGTGTAGAAGGCGTCGAGGTCGACGTGAAGGATCGCCCTGGGCCAGGGGGTGGGCATACGGCCGCAGTTTGGCACAAGATGCGGGGGTATTCGGCCTTTTCGCCGCAGTCAGTTGGGGGTCATGACTGCGCCGGCTCTTGCCGCAGATCTGGGCGAGGCCTTCTGGCCGCCTTCCGTGGTGCGCCGGTCATCTCTGCGAGAATCTCTCAAAGCTTGAAGGGCGTAATCCTGGCCGGGGGCACCGGCAGCCGACTTCACCCACTCACCCGGATCACCAACAAGCACCTGCTGCCGATCTACGACCGCCCGATGATCAGCTACGCGATTGAGGCGCTGGTGAAGGGGGGCGTCACCGACATCATGCTGGTGACCGGGGGCACTCACGCCGGCGAATTCCTCCGCCTGCTCGGCAATGGACACGAATACGGGATCGAAAGGCTCTTCTACGCCTACCAGGAACGGCCGGGTGGGATCGCCGAGGCGCTCGGCCTCGCCGAGCGTTTCGTGGCTCGCGATCCGATGGTGGTCATGCTTGCCGACAACGTGGTCGAATTCTCGATCAGGGGTGCGGTCGAGCGGTTCGAGAAGCAGGAGAAGGGGGCTCGTATCCTGCTCAGTCGCATCGTCGATGCCGCCCACCTGAAACATCTCGGAGTGCCCGAGCTCGACAAGAGCGGTCGAGTTGTCAACATCGTCGAGAAGCCTGAGGAACCAGCCAGCTCCTACGGGGTGACCGGCATCTACTTCTACCCGGCCGACGTCTTCGAGATCATCCCCAAACTGGAACCCTCGAAGAGAGGGGAGCTGGAGATCACCGACGTCAACAACCACTACGTCCGGGAGCGGAAGATGGAGTACGACGTGCTCGAAGGTTTCTGGGGCGATGCCGGCGAATCGATCCAGGCCTACTACACGGTCAACGATTTCGTTCGCGAGCACGGCGCCAACAAGGACTGAACCGAAAATTCCCATGACTGTGAGGATCGCCGGCGTCGAGATCAAAGAGCTCGCCACGCACTCGGATGAACGGGGATTCTTTCGCGAGATCATTCGCGAGACGGATGGCTTCTTCGATCACTTCGGCCAATGGAGCCACTCGTTGATGTACGCGGGCTCAGCAAAGGCATGGCACCTACATCGGACCCAGACCGACTGGTGGTACGCGATCGGATCGTTGAAGGTTGCCCTCTACGACCTCAGGGACGACTCACCGACCAAAGGCGAGCTGGTGGAGCTCTTCATGGGGGATCGCTTTGCGCGGTGCGTCAAAATCCCGCCCGGTGTGGCACATGGCTGCCGGGCCCTCGAGCTGAGTCACCTGCTCTACGTGACGTCCAACGTGTACAACCCGGAGGACGAGGGCCGGCTCCCCCATGACGAGGCCAGCATCGGCTATGACTGGACGGCCTTTCCCAAGATCACATGAAGCCTGGAATGACGCCGACGGAGCGACAACTGAGGCGGCTGCTCGTATGTGGCGCGGCCGGGTTCATCGGCTCCAACTTTGTGAAGCTGCTGCGACGGACCCGGCCGGAGCTGGAGATCACGGTTCTCGACAAGCTCACCTATGCCGGCAACCCGGCCAACCTCGCCGAGCTCGAGGGCGTCCCCGGCTATCGCTTCGTGCGCGGAGACATCTGCGATGGGGAGATGGTGACCGAACTCGCCGGACAGGTCGACGCGATCGTCAACTTCGCAGCTGAAACCCACGTCGACCGCAGCCTGCTCGACCCCTTCGCCTTCGTGCTTACCGATGTCCTGGGGACCGGGGTCCTGGCGGAGGCCGCACGCCAACATGGGCACGAGGTCTTCCTGCTCGTTTCCACGGACGAGGTCTATGGCCACGTCGCGCAGGGGCGCTCGGTGGAGTCCGACGCGTTCGCGCCGCGCAGCCCCTACAGCGCGACCAAGGCGGGCGGCGAGCTGCTCGCCCGCTCTTACGTGGACAGCTTCGGGCTGCCGCTGGTCGTCACGCGCGGCAGCAACAACTATGGGCCCAACCAGTTCCCCGAGAAGATAATCCCGCTCTTCATCACAAATGCAATCGACGGGATGAAGCTGCCCATCTATGGCGACGGCTCCGCGCTGCGCGACTACATCTATGTCGAGGACCACTGCAGGGGCATCGAGGCAGCCCTCTTCCGCGGTCGCGCGGGTGAGGCCTACAACCTCGGCACCGGCCACGAGACCAGCGGCAATGAGGTGGCGGCGGCTGTGATCGAGCTGCTCCGCCTCGATGATTCGATCCTGGAACGGGTCCAGGATCGAGCCGGGCACGACTATCGCTACGCACTCGATGTGACGAAGGCGAAGGCGGAGTTGGGTTGGTCGGCGGAGGTCGACTTCCGGGCAGGGATGGAGATGACCGTCAGCTGGTATCGCGACAATCCGCAATGGTGGCGGCCGCTGCGGAGCGGCGATTACTGGGAGTTCTACAAGCGGAATTACCGGCCGGTCGAGGTCAGCTGAGGATCCCGGCCGCGTCGGTCGTGATCCTGAACCGCGACGGCCGGCGTTACCTCGACGCCTGCCTGGAAGCTGTCCTTGGTCAGCGCCTCGATGGTGGCTTCGAGGTCATCCTGGTAGACAACGGCTCCGTTGACGACTCCGTGGAGCACGTTCGGGCGGCCTTTCCCAGCGTGAAGCTGGCCCTGTCGCCGGTGAACCTCGGGTTCGCGGCCGGCAACAACCTGGGCCTGAGGCATGCCGGCGGGCCCTATGTTGTCCTGCTGAACAACGACACCGTGGTTCGCGAAGGCTGCCTCGCGGCGCTGCTGGCAGCCGCCGATTCCGACCCTCGCATCGGTGCCGTGCAAGCTCGGTTGGTCTTCGCTGACCGACCGCAGACCATACAGAGCACGGGGACCCTGCTGCTCAGTGATGGCAGCGCCGGTGATCGCGGGTGGGGAGAGCCGGCCGCGAGCGCCTACCTGGCTCGCGAGGAGATCTTCGCCGCCTGCGGCGCCGCCGCCCTGTACCGCCGCGCCGCGATCGAAGATGTGGGGGGCCTGGACGAGTCCTTCTTCATGTACTACGAGGACACCGACCTCAGCTGGCGGCTCCGCCTGCGGGGTTGGAAGGTGCTCTACGAGCCCGCCGCGACGGTGGCCCACGTCCACGCCGGGAGCTCCGGCTTGGGCTCAACCCTGATGCGCTTTCACGCCGATCGGAACCGGCTCCTGATGCTCGTCAAGAACGCCCCGCTCGGCTTCCTGCTCAGCTGCCTGGGTAAGCTCGGCCGGCGGGCGGCGGGTGGCGGCCCGGCGACCGCCGGGCGCTCGCGCGGCCGGGTGCTGGCGTCGTTTGTGTGGCTCCTGCCGAGGGCGCTCGCCGCCCGAGCCAGGATCCGATCTCGACGTGCTGTCAACGACGCAGAGATCCTGGCCTGGATCTACCCGAGAGACGAGTGGGACCGCCGAGAGAGCTGCTGATCGGGCTCAGTTCGCCCTATTTTGGGAGCACCTTCGGGGGCGGAGAGAAGTACCTGGGCGCCGCCGCTGAGGCGGTCCGGGACGGGGTCGCGGGCAGTCGGGTGGTGATCATGGGATCGGTTCCCGCCGACCGCGCGGCGTATGAGGCGCGCCTGGGATTGGACCTGTCCGGCATCGAGCTGGAATCCACCAACCGGCGGGTGACGCCGGTCCATCGGTTGCTCAACGGTCTGGTGCTCCTGCGTCCGCTGCGCAACCGGGTGCTGGCAGCTCAGGCGGGCAGATCGACCGGGCGCTTCGACCTCCACCTGGCCATGGCCTACCGCATCCCTGTCCATTCGCGGGCGCGCCGCGGCGCGATCCTCTGCCAGTTTCCCTACCCGACAGCCGAGGGAGTGGACGAGTTTCAGCTCGTGATCTGTTATTCGGAGTACGTGCGGACCTGGGTTCGCAGGTACTGGGACCGGGACGCTCTGGTGGTTAATCCGCCGATCGACCGGCCAACTTTCGAACCCGATTGGGCGGCCAAGGAACACCGGATCCTGTCCGTCGGCAGGTTCTTCGAGGGCGGGCACTCCAAACGGCATGAACTCCTCGTCACTGCCTTCCGCGATCTCTGCGACGCCGGCCTGTCGGGCTGGCGATTGGATCTCGCCGGCTCTGTTCACCGAGACGGGCCGCACGCCGGCTACTTCGCGCGCATCGAGCAGCTGGCCCGGGGCTATCCCATCGAGCTGCATCCGGACCTGCCGGCCGAGGGTCTGGCCCGGCTCTATTCCCGGGCCAGCCTCTACTGGCACGCAGCGGGAGTGGGGGTGGCTGACACCGATCCTGACCAGAGGGAGCATTTCGGGATGACCGTGGCCGAGGCGATGGGGTATGGTGCGGTGCCTTTGGTGCACGACTCGGGGGGCCTGCCGGAGGTGGTGCGAAACGGCGTGGACGGGCTGAGCTGGAAAACGCTCGAGGAATTGCGGGAGTTGACGTCTCAGCTCGCCGGTGACGCCGGGCGCCGGAACGTCATGGGCCTCGCCGCACGAGCTTCGAGCGCCCGCTTCGGCCGAGAGCGCTTCAAGCAGGAGTTGGTGGCGGCCCTCGCGCCGCTGATCGAGGAGCTCCGATGAGCGAGGTGCTGCTGGATGCGCGCCCGCTCCAGGGAGCAAGCTCCCGGCGCGGGATCGGCCGGTATGCGGCCGGGCTGCTCGGCGCGCTGAGCGTGGCTGGGTTCGAGTACTCGGTATTGATCGACGCGGGGTTGCCCGAGCCGGCCCTGCCGCGCCGGGTCAGCCGCGTCTACGCCACCCGGCGCCGCTGGCATGGCCGGCTGGCGGGGTACGAGGATTCGGTGGCGCTGGTCTCGGACCTGCGCCGGATCCGACCGGCCGTGTTTCATGCACTGACCCTGTCCGTCCCCGGCCGGTCCCCCTGCCCGGTCGCAGTCACTGTCCACGACCTCATTCCCTGGGCCTTCGGTGGCTGGCGGATGGCGGGGGAGCGCATTCGCTTTCGCACCGCGCGCCGGCTGCTGCCGCGGGCCGAGCTCCTGTTTGCGGTGTCTGAGTCCACAGCAAGGGACCTGGAGCGGATCGCGCGGGTCAGCAAGGATCGAATCCGGGTCGTGCCCGAGGGCCTCGACTCGGTCTTCCACGTGCGCGCCGGGGCCCGCCAGCGAGTGGCCGAACGCTGGGCTCAGGACCGGCCCTACTTCCTCTTCGTCGGCGCTCTCGATGTCCGCAAGGACCCGCGTGGCCTGCTTGCTGCCTGGGCCGCCGCCCGGGAAGCCGGGGCTGACCTGGACCTGCTCACCGCCGGCGATCCCGGCCCCCAGGCGCCGCGTGAGATGCCCGGCGTTCGCGGGTTGGGCTACGTCACCGACGACGAGCTCGCCGATCTTTTGTCGGCTGCCGGCTGCCTCATCTTTCCGAGCCGCTACGAGGGGTTCGGCCTGCCGGTGCTGGAGGCGATGGGGTGCGGTTGCCCGGTGGCGGCCTATTCCAACTCCAGCATCCCGGAAGTGCTGGGCGAGGCCGGTCGGCTGGTTGCGAATCGTGAGTCGGCTGCCCTGGGGCGGGCGGCGGCGGAGCTCGTGCTGGACAAGCTCGCCCGGGAGGCGGCCGTCGCCGCCGGGCTGCAGCGTGCCGGAACCTTCACCTGGGAGAAGGTCGCGCGGGCCACGATTGCGGGTTATGCCTCTCTGGGAGCCGCCTGAGGTGCAGCCGTCGCGGGCCGCGCTCTTAGACTAGGGCCGTGAAAGGCCG
>CAXMLP010000166.1:0-7004 GCA_964194225.1 uncultured bacterium
GTGATCTTCAAGGAGGACCAGTGGCAGGTTCGGGTGATCGGTGAGACCGCTTTCTACGGCCTGGCCTCACTCGGCCGGGCTCGTCGCGGCGGCCTCTTCGGTGGGCTGCCTGAACTGGAGTCGACGGCCACCTTCCATGTTG
The DNA here is from genome assembly GCA_964194225.1 of uncultured bacterium. GTDB lineage: Bacteria > Chloroflexota > Dormibacteria > Dormibacterales > Dormibacteraceae > CAXMLP01. The sequence continues at coordinate 143 of CAXMLP010000166.1, forward strand.
GCATCGCCCATGCCTCGATGCTCTGGGCCGACGTCGCGGCGAAGGTCGATCCCAAGAACCACCCCTTCCAGGAGGCCGACCTCGATCGCAGCCCCTTCGACTACCTGGCGCTCGGCGACCACCACCGGACGCGGGTCGTCAAGCGTCCGGGCGGCAGGCGTCCGGGCGGCAACGGTCCGGCCGAAAGGGTTGCCGCCTACCCGGGCTCACCCGAGGGACTCGCGTTCGACCCGGCCGAGGCGGGCCCGCGCCACCTGCTGCTGGTGGAGCTGACCGAGAGCGGCCCCGTGGTGACGCAGCTGCCGGCGAACCTGCGCGAGATCCATATCGAGGAGATCTCGCTCGACGACCTGCAGCACGAGTCGGCGGGGGACCTCGCCGAAGCGGTCAGGCGCCGCCTTCGCCACTCCGCGCAGGCCGATCGACTCGCCCGTTTCGATCTGACCGGTGTGCTCCATCACCCGCTCGGCGTCGATCCCTCAGCGCTCGGGGACAACACCAACGACCTCTATTTCCTGCTCCAGATCCGCGATCGGACGCGGACGATGCCCGAGTCCCCGGTCGCCTCCAACACGATCCGGGGCGCCTTCGAGCGCCGGCTTCGCGCCCGGCTCGAGGCGGCAACCGACGAGCGCGAGCGGGTCGTGACGGAGCGGGCACTGGCGATGGGGCTCCAGGCCCTGGAGGGCCTGTTGTGAAGTTCACGAGCCTGAAAATGCAGGGTTTCCGCTCCTATGCGGCACCCACCGAGCTGACCTTCAGGCCCGGGCTCAACGTCTTCCAGGGTCGGAATGAGGCCGGCAAGACGGGCATCCTGATGGCGATCCGGGCGGCTCTCTTCGTGCCCCGCTCGGCCGCTGAACGTGAGGCGCTGATCGCCGAGGGCAGCGAACAGTGCACGGTGGCTCTCGAATATCAGCTGCCCGACGGCGGCCGCTTTCAGCTGGTTCGAGACCTCGCCAACCACCGGGGCGCGATCTCCCAGTGGCAGGACGGCGAGTGGCTCAGCCTCTCGACCACCGTCAACGACATCGCCCAGCTGGTGCGCCAGCACACCGGGTGCGACGAGCCCCTCTTCCGTGCCAGCCTGATGGTCGGCCACGAGGACATCGAGGTCGGCGATGGCAGCGACCTCACCCGGGCCCTCACTGAACGCCTCGAGGTGCTCGTCTCCGGCTCGCCCGGTGGCATCAGCGCCGCTCGCGCGGTCAACAAGCTGGATGCCCACGTGAAGCAGTTGAGCGGTCCCCGGGCGGGCCTTGTGATGGGGGCGCAGGCGCGCCTGCGTGAGGCCGAGGCGGCTCTCGAGAAGTGTCGGTCCGACGCTCGCCGGCTCGAGGCGGCGCAGCCTCGGCTGGCCGAACTCACTGCTGCTGCCGCCGCCCTGGAGACTGAGCTGGACGACGCCCGGCAGGTCCTCGCGAGGGCACTTGAGGTGATCAGCCTGGGGAAGCGGGCCGAGGCAATTCGCGTGGAGCGGGCGGCGATCGATCGGGCGCTGGACGCGCGAAGCGAGCTGGTGGAGCTCGAAAGTGCCGCCGGGAAGGCGCGGGCACGGGTTCCAGAGAGTCCGGCCCTCCTCCCCGCTTCGGGCGGCGCCTGGGCAATCCCCGCTCTCGCCGCCGGCGTGGCGCTGTTGGTCGCCGGCCTCGCGATCGCCATTGCGGTCAGTCCCATCGCGGGTGGCGTGCTCGCCCTCGCCGGTCTGCTCGGAGCTGCCGCCGGCTGGCTGGGGCGCAGGCGCATCGCGGCAGCCCAGCCGGTCGCCAACCCGCTCGAGGCGGAAGCCCGCGAGGCCGAACGGCGGCGGGACATTGCCCAGGGTGTCGCGCGATCCCTCGACCAGCGTCCCGAGCCCGAGCTTGTCGCGCTCCGCGCCAGCCTTGGCAGGGATCTCCAGGAGTGCGAGACCGCCCTGACGCAAGCTTCCCTGCATCGTCTCGAACCGGCTCAGCTGGCCCGCTTGGAGGAGCGCGCTCGGCGTCTCCCGGGTCTGATCAGCGAGGCGAATGACGCCCGGATTCGCTGCGAGGTCGAGCTCGCCTCCCTCGAGCAGGCGGGCGCCTCGATGGTCGAGCTGGAGGACGAGGTGGCGGTTGGTGAGGCCGAGCTGGATCGCCTGCGCACCCGGCTGGCCGCGATGACGCTGGCGCGCGACGAGCTGGAGGCCGCCGTCGGTGACATCCGCAGTGGCGTTGGGCCCCAGCTGGCGGCCGCCGCCGGCGAGGCACTAGAGGCCATCGTTCCCGACTACCAGGTGCTGCTCGAGAACGGCAGCGGTCTCCGCTTCGTGCCCGCCTGGCGCGACGGCCGGCCGCTAGGACGGCGTGAGCTGTCCGACGGCACCCTCGACCAGTTCCACTTCGCGGTCCGGATCGCGCTCGCGGACGTGCTGCTGGGCGATCTCCGGCCGCCGCTTCTGCTCGACGACCCGTTCAGGTATGCCGACGGCGAGAGGCGCGAAGCACTCCACTCTTTGCTGGTGGAGCTGGCGGGAGAGCGCCAGGTGCTCTACTTCACCGTCGACACGCCCACGGCGCTGGCCGTGACCCACAGCCTGCCGCTGGTCGACAGCCGGGCGCTCGCCGGATGAGCCTGGCCGCCGCCCGCCTCCGTCCCGGGCCGGGGGCCGAGTCCTGGCTCGACGACCAGCTCCGCGAGCTGCAGTCGGGCGACCCGCTTCAGCCGCTGACGGTGATCGTCCCGTCCAACTACGCCGGCCTCTTCCAGCGGCGCCGCCTCGCCCGGTCGGGGTACGCGAATATCAGGCATTCCGTGTTGGGGCGTCTGGCAGAACTGCTCGGCGGTCCCCGGCTGGCCGCCGCCGGCCGGTCTCCCCTCACCGCCATCACCGAGGAATCGGCCATCCGAGCCGCGCTCCGGCGGGCCGGTGGCCTGGGTCCCCAGACCGAGCACCGGGCGGTTGTGCTTACGCTCCGCGGCCTCTTCCGGGACCTTGCCGATTCTGGCCTCGCCGAGGCTCAGCGTGATGCCCTGGGCGATCAGTCCCAGTTGGCGCGAATCGCGATCCACGCCTACGAGGAGTACCGGCGCCTGCTCGTCGAGAGCAGGCTCTATGACGCCGCCGACCTCTGCGCGGCGGCCGTGGAGGCGATCACCACCGGAGAGCCGGGCTGGCTGCCCGACGTGGGCCCCTTGATCATCTTCCTGCCCACGCGCCTCAGCGCGCCCGAGCTGAGCCTCATAGCAGCGGCCGGCGAGGTGGCCACTGTCCGTTTGGGACTTCCCTCGCTCGACGACCCCGAGGCTGATGCCGAACCTCAGCGATGGACTTCCGTTCTGCAGCTCGATTGGGATGCGCTGGCAGGGGTTCCGGTGCCCATGCCGGCCCCCGCCGATCTGAAGACGCGCGTGCTGGCCGCGCCGGACGCCGGCGAGGAGGTCCGGGCGGCGGTCAGGATGGTGCTCGGCGATCTCGAGAGCGGCGTTCCGCTGCATCGGACCGCAATGGTCTATCGCCACCAGGAGCCCTACCAGCAGATGGTGCGCGAGACGCTGTCGACGGCAGGAGTGCCCTGGCTGGGGCTGGGCGGAAAACCAGTTGCGGCCAGCTTCGCGGGTCGCGGGCTGCTCGGCCTGCTTCATCTCCAAGGTCGCCGGTTCTCAAGGGGAGCGGTGATGAATTGGCTCTCCTCGCTGCCGCACGGCACCCCCGGACCCTCCCTCGCCCAATGGGATCGGATCAGCCGCCGGGCGGGAATCGTCCGCACCGTCCAGCAGTGGGACGACCGGCTGAAGCGCAAGCTCGAAGAGGATCGGCGGATCGAGGCCGAGCTCGAGAAGGAGGGCGACGACGCCACCCTCGCTCGGCGCAGCTACCGGCGAGGCGAGATCGCGGCGACCGAGGCGATGCGGCGGCGCATCCTGGACATGGATCGGCGGACGCGGCCACCCGAGCCCGCCACCTGGAAGGACCTCGCCGAGTGGGCTGCCGAGCTGCGCGAGCTGTTCATACCGGCCCAGCCCGGCTGGCCTGCCGACCAGGTCGAGGCGGCCCGGCTGGTCGACGAGACGCTGGCCGCGATGTCCGCGGCCGGTGCGCTCGACGCGGCGGTCAGCGTCGAGAGGTTCGTTGAGACGCTCGAGGAGGCGCTCAATGCCCGCCGGCAGCCGGAGGGCAAGCTGGGCATGGGCGTCGTGACCGGTCCCCTGAGTGGCATCTCGGGCATGTCCTTCGATCGGGTCTATGTGCTCGGCATGAGCGAGCGCGCTTATCCAACCCCGCCCCCCGTCGACCCCATTTTCCCGCTGGAGGCCGGCCACGATCCGCTGGGTCGCGCCGAGCGGCGGCTCTCGGCTGAGCGCATGAGCTACCTCGGCGCCCTCGCCAGTTCCAGCTCGGCACTCCTATCCTTCGCCACCCACGACACCGAGCAGCGACCGGCGTACCCCGCGCGCTGGCTGCTCGACGACGTGGCGCGGCTGGCCGGCAGCCGGATCGGCCCCGGTGAGCTGCGCGAGCTCCGGGACGACGGCACGCGGCCCTGGCTGACCAGCCTCGCCTCAACCGAGGCCGCGCTCCGCCATGGCCCCCAGATGCTGAACCTGGCCGAGCGACGCGTCCACGAGGCGCGGGACGTCACAGTCCTCCACAAGGCCGACCTGGCCGGCACGGCGCTGGCCGGTCGCGACGACCTTCCCCTGCAGCGCGGTCTGGCCGCCTCGCAGGCGCGCGCCTCGGCGACCTTCACCGAGTTCGACGGCAACGTGGCCGGCGTCGCGGCCGACCTGTCGAAGCTGGCGGGCGGCCTTTCCCGCCTGCACCCGATCAGCCCCAGCGGCGTCGAACAATGGGCCCAATGCCCCTTCCGGTACTTCCTGGGCAGGGTGCTGGAGGTCGAGCCCACCGAGCGCCCTGAGGACACCGAGTCCTGGGCGATCAGCGCCATCGACCGGGGTTCGCTGATCCACGGCATCCTCGAGGAGTTCTTTCGAGAGCTCCAGCAGGGCGGCCGGCCCGGGCCGCTTGAGACCTACACCCAGGCCGACCGCGAACTTCTGGCCGCGATCGCCCAGAAAAACTTCCGCCTGGTGGAGGACCTCGGCCAGACCGGCTACCGGTTGGCCTGGCTCAACGAGCAATCGGCGATCCTGCTCGACCTTGAGACCCTGCTCGGCAAGGATGAGGAGTTCCGCGCCAAGAACCTGCTGAAGCCCGAGTTCTTCGAGCAGGGCTTCGGCTGGGAGCAGGGCCGGCAGGAGGGCTGGCCGGCGGCCGAGGTCACGCTGTCCGATGGCAGCGTCGTCCGGCTCCGTGGCTACATCGACCGCGTCGACTTCGCCGACGGCGCGGCCTACGTCACGGACTACAAGACGGGTTCCAACATGAACCGTCGCGAATTTGACGACGACCCCGTGGTCGCCGGCACGAAGGTGCAGCTGGCGGTCTACTCGAACGCGGTGCGCCGCCATCTCGAGGAGCGGCACCTGCCGGTTCACCAGGTCACCGCCTCCTACTGGTTCATCTCCCCGAAGGGAAAGTTCCAGCGGGTGGAGGTCGCCGACGCGGACGCCTCCGACCAGCGGCTGGCCCAGGTGATGGAGGTCGTCAACGAAGGCCTCACGGCGGGCGCCTTTCCGCAAGTGCCGGGGGAGGAGCGGACGATTCCCAAGCGCGCCGCCTGGTCGAACTGCAACTTCTGCGACTACCACCGAATCTGTCCGACTGGCCGCGACCAGATCCACGAACGTAAGAAGAACGAGCCCGGTGCCAACCTGCACGCCCGGCTCGCCCTGAGCTAAAAGGAATGCAGATGCTCTCCCGAGTTCCGGCCGACCAGGGCGTCCGGGACCAGCTCAGGACCGATTTCGAGACCACCTTCTTCGTCGAGGCGGGGGCCGGGACGGGGAAGACCACGATCCTCGTCGAGCGGATCGTGGCGCTGATCGCCGCCGGCCGAGTGACCGTCGGTCAGCTGGTCGCGATCACCTTCACGGAGGCCGCCGCCGCCGAGCTGCGGGCGCGCGTCCGGGAAGCGTTGGAAAGTGCCGGCACGCCGGAGACGCGAGCGGCGACGGCCTCCCTCGAGAAGGCCTCGATTGACACCATCCACTCCTTCGCGGGCGCGCTGCTTCGTACCTATCCGCTCGAGGCCGGCCTGCCCCCCAATTTCGACACCCTGGACCAGATCGAGCAGGACCTCGAGTTTCGCGACCGCTTCCGGACCTGGTTCGAGGCGGCTGCGGAAAGCGAGGGGGCGAGCAGGGCGATCAAGAACGCACTCCTGCTGGGTTTGAGCCCCGACCGGATCGAGAGCATCGCCCGAGCGCTCCACGACCACTACGACCTGCTCGACGCGGGTGCCGCCTGGCCGGCGAACCCGGCCCGCGAGGCACTCCCGAGCGCGCCGCAGCTGGCTGAGCGCATGCGCGGGTTGGCTCGCTACCTGCCTGACTGCACCGAGGAGAACGACAGGATGTTCGAGCGGATGGGCGAGGTGCTCTTCTGCGCCGAACGCCTTGCGCAAGCCGACAGCGAGGGCAAGGCGCTGGTTGCGATGCTGCTGCTGGACGGCTTCCCGACCCTGATCGGCAGGCAGGCCAACTGGCAGGGGGACAGCCTTCGCCGGCTGCGTGGTGAGTTGAACGGTTGCCTCGAGGACATGCGCGAGATCCTCTCCACCCGCCGCACCGAGATCTTCAACAGCTTGCTGAAGGCGGTGCGCGACTTCGTGCTGCTCTACGCGGGGGAACGCAAGCAGCGTGGGGTGGCCACCTTCCACGACCTCCTCACCTGGGCTCGCGACCTTCTCCGCGACAGCCCCGAGGTGCGGTTGCGGGCACAGCGGCGCTGGCAGCGCATCTTCATTGACGAGTTCCAGGACACCGACCCGCTCCAGGC
>CAXMLP010000167.1:0-3185 GCA_964194225.1 uncultured bacterium
CGTTCATGACCCTGAATACGAGCTCACGGGGCGCATCGAACACGCGCTCCTGGGTGATCTCGAGGTCGGACGGCGTGGCGAAGGTGGTCTGGGTGTCAGTTTCCGGCATGTCGCTTATCCTCCTTTTGAACTTCCTGCTTTTGAACTTCCTGCACAACCACGTCGAGCCGGTCCATCTGCTCCTCCCACAGGAGGCGGTAGGTATCAATCCAGGATGCGAATTCGTGGAACGCCTGGGGTCGCACGCTGTAGAAGCGCTGCTGGGCGACCGGGCGGACCTCGACCAGTCCGGCATCGCTGAGCACCCGGAGATGCTTGGACACCTGTGGCTGCTGCAAGTTCAACCGCTCCACAATCTGTCCGACAGGGCGAGGGCCGTCGCGCAGCAGATCGACAATTCGCTTGCGATTGGGCTCAGCGAGGGCGGTGAGCATGGCGTCCATCGACTCCGAGTATGCACTACAAGGTATATGCTTGTCAAGACATATAGCAGCCCCGAGCATGCGCTGCCGCTACTTGAGAAGGCCCGAGCAGATCCGGCCATTGTCGAGCCCGATAGATCGCAGGGGCGGCGGCGGCCCGCCTCTTATGGGTCCACCGTTGGTGAGGTTGCCGCGTAGTTGAGGATGAGCACAGCGGCGGTTACGAAACCGGCTTTGGTCGTTGGGACTGACCGATGCTCGAGAGCACTTCGCGGGTGCTGGCGGGCAAGGCAGCGCTGAGCCGGTAGTAGATCCAGATGCCCTGCTTGTCGGCCTCGACCAGACCCAGGTCGCGGAGCTTGCTCATGTGGTGTGAGATGGTCGGCTGGCTGAGCGCAAAGGTGGCGGTGAAGTCACAGATACAGATGGGGTCCTCAGCCTCCCACAACGCCACGAGCATCTTGAGGCGCGTCGGATCCGCAAGCGCCTTCAGCAGGTTGGACGTAGCTTCGGCCCACGCGACGTCGATCTTGGGCAACTCGCAGCATTCGCCTCGCTGGCGGATTAAGGGCAGCTCCTTCAACACAGCAACAAGATATCCGAATCCATCCACAGTCATCAATGGATTGTGGTAGCGTAACCCATCGACGCTTGCCAATCTATTTGAGGAGGCCGCCCATGAGCGAAGTGAGGGAAGCCGTCCGGTCGCGCTATGCCAATGCGGCGAGGCAGATCGCCGTGGTCGATACGTCCGCCAAGCCCGGTTGCTGTGGCGAGGGCGAGAGCTGTGGCTGCGTAGGCGCCTACGAAGCCGCTGAGCTACAACAGGTGGGTCTGAGCGAAGCGATCAGCCTGGGCTGCGGCAACCCCACCCTGCTCGCCCAGTTACGACCCGGCCAGGTCGTGCTCGACCTCGGCTCCGGAGCCGGCCTGGATGTGCTCCTTTCAGCCCGACGCGTTCTACCCCACGGCCATGCGTACGGAGTCGACATGACGGACGAAATGCTCGAGCTCGCCAAGGGCAACAGAGAAAAGTCTGGCCTGACGAACGCGACCTTTTTGAAGGGGACGATAGAGAACATCCCCCTCGCGGCCGAGTCGGTGGATGTGGTCATCTCCAACTGCGTCATCAACCTGGCCGAGGATAAGGGCGCCGTCATCAGGGAGGCTTACCGCGTACTGAGGCCAGGCGGACTCTTTGCGGTCGCCGACATGGTTGAGCTGGAGACCCTTGACCCGAGCCTCAAGACGAGCCTGGATGCGCTGGCAGGATGCATCTCTGGCACCATCCCGATCGATCAGTACCGGGATGAGCTGACCCGCGCCGGCTTTGCGAATGCCGAGTTCGACGTCCATTCGACCCAGAGCTTTCCTGACCTCCCGGGTAAGATCGGAAGCGCCTACATTCGCGCTCGCAAGCCCTGATCTCTCCCCACTGGTGTCCGCCAGCCTGGTGACCCAGTCTGCTCACCGTGGCGTGATCAGCCGACCGGTCGATCAAGCGCCGTCAGGAGTACCGAAAGATCCCGTCCTCGAGGTTGATTTGAGGAATCTCCTCCTTGTCGGCCCAGTAATCCTGCGTGTGCTGCCATTCCGGCTTGTCCCCCCGGCTGGGGAGCAATTGCATGCTGCGAATTAGGTAGCCGGGATTGAAGTTCTGCGGGTCGACCCAAGGCGTCAAGGGCATGTCCTGATCCTCCGGCCGCAGTGTCGGCATCACCACCTTAAATCCCCGCTCACGCATGTGGTTGAGCAGGCGGCAGACGAAGTCCGCGACGAGGTCGGCGCGCAGCGTCCAGCTTGCCCGCAGATACCCGAACACCCAGACCAAGTTGGGCACGCCGGTGAACATGAGCCCGCGGTAGGTTACCGTGCCGGCGAAGTCGAGGGGATTGCCGTCGATGGTGAAGTTGATGTCGCCAAGGACGCTCATGTTGAACCCGGTGGCGGTGACGATGATGTCGGCCGCCAGGACCTGCCCGGACTTCAGCAGAATGCCCTCTGGCATGAACCTCGCTATCTCGCCGGTGACCACCGAAGCATCCCCCACAGCAAGGGTTCGGAAGAGGTCGCCCTCTGGCACGAACGCGATGCGTTGACGCCACGGCAGATAGGTCGGTGTGAAGTTCTTCTCGACTTCTTCGGGGGGCAGGAAGGCGCCGACCAGCGCCAGGAGCTCCTGCTTCACAATTTCCGGCTCCGAAAAGCAGCGGCGGGTGAAGACGGCCTGGTTATGGAGGAACTGGCGGCGCACGATCTCGTGGATCCAGGCGGGCGAAACGTCGAGCTCGCGCAGGCGGTCGGCAAGGTCGTCCTGGTTGCGGCCCGGGATGTAGTAGGTCGGCGACCGCTGCAGTACTGTGACGTGCTCGCAATCTCTGGCGATCGCCGGCGTCAGGGTCGCCGCGGTGGCGCCCGAGCCGATGACCACGACGCGCTTGCCCCGGTAGTCCAGGTCCTCGGGCCAGGTCTGCGGATGGACGATGTCCCCGCTGAACGCGTCCATTCCCTCCCATTGCGGTGTGTAGCCATCCGAGTGGCGGTAGTAGCCCTGGCACATCGACAGAAAGGTGGCCGTGATCGTCACAGCCTCCCCGCTGTCGGTCCGCACCGCCTCAACCAGCCAACGGCCTTCGTTGCTTGACCACGTGGCTGACGCGATCCGGTGGCGGTAGCGAATGTGGCGAGCAAGATCGTTGTCCTCTATCACCTCACCCATGTAGCTCAGTATTTCGGCGCCGGTTGCGATCGGCGGGCCGACCC
>CAXMLP010000168.1:0-5908 GCA_964194225.1 uncultured bacterium
TGAAGACCAAGCCGACCCAGCATTCGGTGCAGGCGCTGCGGGCGATCGGCATTCAGCCCGATGCGATCGTCGCCCGGTGCGCGGAGCCGATCGGACAGGAGGTCAAGGACAAGATCGCCCTCTTCTGTGATGTGCCGCGCGAGGCGGTCATCTCGGTGCCCGACGTGGACACCATCTACCACGTGCCCCTGATGCTGGAAGAGGCCGGCCTGGGCACGGTGCTGGCCCGGCATTTCGAGATCGCAGGCGCTGAGCACGAGCCCGACCTCGAGCCGCTGCGACGAATCGTCCACCGGATTCGGAACCCGCGGGGCGTGATCCCGATCGCGGTCGTCGGCAAGTACGTCCAGCTGCCGGATGCCTACCTCAGCGTGATCGAGGCGCTCCGCCATGCCGGCATCCACCATGACGTCGGGATCGACATCCGCTGGATCCAGTCCGAGACTCTCGACCAGGGCGACACCTCCCAGCTGATGGGCGTGGCTGGGATCGTGGTGCCCGGCGGCTTCGGGCATCGGGGGATCGAGGGCAAGGTGGCCGCCTCACGATATTCGCGGCACAACCGGATCCCCTACCTCGGTCTCTGCCTGGGGCTTCAGTGCGCGGTGATCGATGTGGCGCGCGAGGTCCTCGGCGTCCCGGACGCAAACTCGACCGAGTTCGCCGCCTTCACCTCCTCGCCCGTCATCGACCTGATGCCCGAGCAGCGCGACGTCGCCAACATGGGCGGGACGATGCGGTTGGGCCTCTATCCGTGCAAGCTGCTGGCCGGTTCAAAGGCCCAGCATGCTTACGGGGAAGAGGTCGTCTACGAACGGCATCGCCATCGCTTCGAGGTGAACAACGAATACCGCGAGGTGCTCGCCGAGGGAGGCCTCGTCTTCAGTGGCCTGTCTCCAAATGGACGCCTGGTGGAGATCATCGAGCTCGCCGGGCACCCCTGGTTTGTGGCCAGCCAGTTCCACCCCGAGCTGCGTTCGCGGCCCCTGCGGCCCCATCCGCTGTTCACCGGGTTCGTCGCTGCCGCCGTCCAGCACAGCGGAGTGGACCAGATGGAGCTCACCTCGCCAGAACTCCTCACCGAGCTGCCGTAACGATTCGCTAACCCTCACCGGTTAGTAGTTGAGAAAGCCCATGGATCGCGAGCTGACCGATCAGACTGCGCTGCCGCCTCCCAGCGACCTGGGTGGGAGATCGGAACTCGACCTGGTTCGGGTCACCGAAGCCTGCGCACTGGCCTGTGCCAGGCTCACCGGCCGGGGCGACCAGGATCGCGTCCGCGCGGTGGCCGCCACGACCATGGCCCAAGCACTGCAGGAGCTGGGGATCGCCGGCCGCGTGGCGATCGGGCCCAGGGGCGATGGCATCCTCTCGACCGGATCCCACGTGGGCCCGCCGGAGGAGACCGGTCTCGAACTCGGCGTCTACCCGGTCGAAGGGGCCAGCCTGGTCTCGAGGGGGCTGCCCAACGCGATATCGATGATCGTTGCCGGCGAGGCGGCTGCCTTCCCGTCGCTCCCGGCGGTCGCCTATATGGAGAAGGTGGTCGTCGGGTCAGGCGCGCGGGGGGCGATCGATCTCGACGATGGCGTGGCGGACAACCTTCGTCGAATCGCCTTCGCGCGCGATTGCCGCGTCTCTGACCTGACCGTGGCGGTGCTCGATCGACCGCGCCACCAGGGGCTGATCGAGGAGGTTCGGTCGGCCGGAGCCCGCCTTCTGAGCCTTGAGGACGGTGACATCACGGCGGGCCTGCTCGCCGCAGCCGAATGGACCGGCGTCGACGTGATGGTGGGTTTCGGGGGCCTCCAGGAGGCGCTCCTGGCGGCCTGCGCGGTCCGTTGCCTGGGGGGAGACATGGTCTGTCGCCTGTGGCCCCGCAACGATGAGGAGCGGATCCTCGCCGGTGATGAGGGCGAGCGGGTGTGGGGAGTGCTGGACCTGGCCCGAGGTGACCTGACCGTTGCCCTGACCGGGATCACGGGCGGTTCCCTGCTCGGCTCCGTTTACTACGGCAGCGGTTGGGCGGAATCACATTCCCTGGTCCTCTCGACCCGAACGCGCTCAGTCCGGCGGATCACCACCCGCCACCAGCTCAACCGACCGGTCAGTTAGCCAGACTCGGCGGCCGCGGCCGTGTGGCGGTCCGCGTTGGCGAGGGCAACTTCGGCAGCCGCCTCCCGAGGGGTGATGCCCCGGGCCGCCGCCAGGCTGAGCATCGCGGTGACGGTCTCCTGCAGACTGGTGGCGATCTTCGCGAAGGCTGCCTCCGGGCCCGGCTCCACCAGGCCGAGAATCGTCCACCAGGCCCAGCCGTTGGTGCCCGCGTTGGCGATGAAATCGGGGATCACGATCACGCCCCGCCCATGCAGCATGGCCTCAGCGGGAGCGGTGGTGGGGAGGTTGGCGGCCTCGACCACAAGAGCGGCGCGAATGTCCGCGCAGTTGGTCTCGTTGATGGTGTCGGCGACGGCCGCCGGAACCAGGAGGTCCGCGTCCTGGCTCAGCCAGGCTTCCCGACCGAGCTGTCTGTCGGCGGACCGCAGGACACCCCGGTCGATCTCGCCGAACGCATTCCGCGAAGCCAGCAGGAGCTCGACATCGAGCCCTTCCGAGTTGGCGATCGTACCGGCGACGTCCGCCACCGCTACGATCCGGACCCCCTTGCGCGCCAGGTAACGCGCCGCCGAACCGCCCATCGAGCCGAAGCCCTGGACGCAGGCACGGGTCCGTTCGGGGCGCCGGCCGAGATGTTCCAGCGCTGCCCCAGCCGCCTGCGCAACCCCGAAGCCGCCGACTAGTGGAGAGCGCGAAGCCGTCGACGGTGGTGGCGAAGCTGGATCGGATACGGAGCGAATCCGCAGCCGGGTCGCGACTGTGCCTTAGGCAAACCGCAAAGGACTCGAAGCCCGCCTCGGCGAAGACCGCGGCCAGCTGCTCGGAGGTGGTTCCGAGGTCCTCTCCGGTCGCCATGTAGGACTCGAAGAGGGGCCGCATGGTCCTGACAAAGCGGAGCAGCATGCCACTCGCGGCGGGGTCGTGGGGATCGATGTCGAGCCCGCATTTGGCTCCGCCGGCGGCAAGGTTCAGCCCACCGTTCTTGAGGGTCATCGCTCGGGCGAGTCGTTCCACCTCGGCCAGGCTGCAGCCCTCTCGCAGCCGGGTGCCACCACCGCAGACGCCCCCGATCAGGCGATCGATCACGAGGTGGCCCGCCCGCCCGGTGACGGGGTCGACCCAGGTCATCCGGAGCAGCGGGCCGGGTGCGGGCTCTGCCACTACTGGCGATCGGGTTCGAAGACCGGCTTTCGCTTCTCCAGGAAGGAAGCCACGCCCTCTCGGAAGTCGTCGGACGCAAAGGAGTGGAGGATCTCGGCCACCTCGCGCGCCACCTGCTCCTCGGGCGAGTTGCGCAGGCTCGATTGGAGAAGCGCCTTGGCGCGGCGGAGCGCGCCACTCGGCAGGGCGGCAACTCTGCCGGCGAGGCGGTCGGCGGCATCGGTCAGCTCGTCCGCCGCGTGCAGCGACATGACGAGGCCGAGGGTCTGCGCCTCGGCGGCGGGGAGGGGCAGGTTGGTCAGCATCATCCGGGTCGCCACCGATGGTCCGACCAGGCGGGGCAGGAAATAGGAGGTGGTCGAATCGGGGCTCAGGCCGATGCCCGTGAAGCCGGCCTGGAAGATCGCGTCGTCCGTCGCCAGGCGGATGTCACAGGCGCAGGCGAGGCCCAGTCCGTAACCGATCGCGGCACCCTGGATGGCCGCGATGACGGGAGCCGGAGAACGGTGAAGCCCGAGCAGGCCCTGGTGCACCACCTCGGCCCGCTCGGCGCTGAAACCTTCCGAGGCGAATGCCTTGAGGTCACCCCCGGCGCAGAACACGGGCCCCTCGCCGGCGAGGATCACCGCTCGAACTCGCCGGTCGGCGGCCACCTTGGTGACGGCCAGCAGGATTCCTTCCGCCAACTCCGCGCTGAGCGCGTTGCGGGCCTGCGGACGGGTCAGCGTCACCCGCGCGATCTGATCCCTAAGCTCATAGGACACGTGTTCGGTGAGCTGCATGCCGGACAGGGTAAGGCCCGTTCAATGCTGTCGTCAGTGCTGGCTGGGTTTCTACTCGCCGCCTGCAGCGCTGGGGCGCGCCCGCCAACCGCCGGCGGGACACCGCCCGCGAGCCCGCCGGCTGTCTTATCGCCATCTGCTCCCAGCGGTACACCGCCGCTCTCCCCGTGCCTGCACTCATCTGCGGTGCCCGCGCGGCCCCTGGGAGTGCGGACGGCGGTGACCGCCTGGGTGCTGGCCACCGGCCTGGCGAACCCGGATGACCTGCTCTTCCGGGATGGGGTCGTCCTGGTTGGTCAGATCGACAGTGGCAGGGTGGCCTCGGTCGCCCCCGGCCTTCCATTGGTCCAGAGCCCGTACGCGGTTCCGCGAGCCGAGGGCATCGCTTCCATCGCAGGCCGGCTCTACATCGCCGACCAGGAGAACGATCGGGTGGACGTGATCGTGGATGACCAGCCGCAGGTCTTCCTTCAGCTCGTTCCGGTGCCGGGCAAGGAGAACATCGATGGGATCGCCTCCCAGGGGGACCAGCTGCTCGTGCCCGACAGCCCCAACGGGACCCTGCTCTGGGTGAACCAGCAGGGAACCATCACGCGGACGGTCGGCGGGTTCGTCCGGCCGACCGGGGCCTGGCCGATGCCGGACGGCTCCGTCCTGGTGGCAGACGAGTATGGCAATGCAGTGGTCAGGCTCGCCCCCGACGGGACACGGACATTCCTGGTGAGGGGCCTGCCGATCGTGGACGACGTCGCCGCCGACCCTGAGGGCCACGTCTTCGTGATCACGCCGGTCATCAGCGGCGGCCGGCTGGCCGAGCTCGTGGCGGGCGCCGCGGTTGATCTCGCCGGGAATCTGCTCGAGCCGCAGGGACTGGGGTTCGACGATGCCGGCAACATTCTGGTGACCGAGTCGGCGGCGGGCCGGCTCGACCTCTTCATACGCACTTTCAAGTTGGTGCCGGTGACCGGAGCGCCACCGGCTGGAGAGCCCCTCTGCCTGGACCTGGTGAGGGCATCCGGGTTCCAAGACCCGGTGCAGTTGAGCGGTGATGGGCTGCGCGTCATTCGGCAGCCGGGAACTGGCAGCGAGGGCGAGTTGCTGCTCGGAACCTGCCGGCCGCGGTGCGTTGTGACAGCGACCAGCGGCACCCGCAGCGACCGGCTCTGGATTATCGGGTAGCGGGCGAGGGTATAAATTCGACGCGATGAGTCAGCTTCCGGGCCAATATCCCGGGCCCGAGGAGCCAGCAGTCACCCCGCTCCCGCCGGCCCACAGCTACCAGTACGACCTGGCCGCACCGGCCGTCGTGGCCCCGCGCCGTTCGAACCGGGGGCTTTTGGGATACCTGACGGCGATCGCCCTGGCCGTCTTCAGCTACGTCAAGTACGCCTTCATCCTCTTCAAGGCGGTGCCCTTCCTGGCCACCATCGTGACGCTGCTGATCAGCTTCTACGTCTACGCGCAGTGGCAGGGCCCCGCCTTCGCCGCGGGCCTCGTGGTGATGATCCTGATCCACGAGATGGGCCACGTCTTTGAGATCCGCCGGCAGGGGATGAAGGCCACAGCGCCGATTTTCATCCCCTTCCTGGGAGCCGCCATCTTTCAACGGTCACATCCCCAGGACGCCCTTCGCCAAGCTCAGATCGGCATCGCCGGTCCGCTCCTCGGGACGGTCGGCGCCACGGTGGCCTATGCCCTCTACGGCTCGACGCATTGGTTCCCCCTCCTGCTCGCCGCCTGGCTCGGGTTCTACATCAACCTGTTCAACCTGATTCCATTCGGAATGCTGGACGGCGGTTGGATACTGGCGCCGGTTTCCAAATGGTTCCAGGTGCTCGGCATAGCTC
>CAXMLP010000169.1:0-3354 GCA_964194225.1 uncultured bacterium
TCATTCAGCCGTTACAGTCCCCTAGTCGATCTGCTTGTAGGCGGGCAGGGTGAGGAACTCATCGAACTCGCGAGCCAGCGCGACCTCCTCGAAGAGCCGGCGCGCTTCCCCGAAACGCCCCTTGTCGAACGCCTCGCCACCGGCTGACTCACGGATCTTCGCGAGCTCGTCCTCCTCGATCTCGCGGACCAGGTCCGGCGTGACCGGTGAGCCGTCGTCGAGCCTGACCTGGTTGCGCTGCCATTGCCAGACCTGCGAGCGGGAGATCTCGGCAGTGGCGGCGTCCTCCATCAGGTTGAAGATGGCCACGGCGCCGTTGCCGCGGAGCCACGACTCGAGGTACTGGATGGCCACGCTGACGTTGTTGCGCAGTCCCTCCTGGGTGGCCTGGCCGCCCGGCACGCGGAAATCCAGCAGCTGCTCGGCCGTCACCGTAACGTCCTCCCGCTTGCGTTCGATCTGGTTGGGCCGCGCGCCAAGGACACCGTCGAACACCTCGAGCGCCACAGGCACGAGATCGGGGTGGGCCACCCAGGTGCCGTCGAAGCCGTCGTTGGCCTCGCGAATTTTGTCCTCCCTGACCCTGGCGAGCGCCGTCTCGTTGACCTTGGCGTCCTTGCGGCTCGGGATGAAGGCCGCCATCCCGCCCATCGCGTGGGCTCCCCGGCGGTGGCAGGTTCGCACCAGCAGCTCGGTGTAGGCGCGCATGAAGGGCACGGTCATGGTCACCTGGGCACGGTCGGGGAGCACCATGTCGGAGCGGTTTCGGAACTTCTTGATGAGGCTGAAGATGTAGTCCCAGCGGCCGGCGTTGAGGCCGCTGGAGTGCTCCCGCAGCTCATAGAGGATCTCCTCCATCTCGAAGGCGGCGAGGATCGTCTCGATGAGGACGGTCGCCCGCACGCTGCCCTGGGGCACGCCGATGGCGTCCTGGGTGAACTTGAAGACGTCATTCCAGAGCCGGGCCTCGAGATGGCTTTCGAGCTTGGGCAGATAGAAGTAGGGACCGCTGCCCCCCTCCAGCAGACGGCGGGCATTATGGAACATGTGGAGCCCGAAGTCGAAGATGGACCCGGAGACGGGCTCGCCGTCAACGAGGACGTGCCGCTCGGGAAGATGCCAGCCACGCGGTCGCACGACCAGCGTCGCCACCTCCTGGTTCAGCTCATAACTCCTGCCGTCGGGGTTGCGGAAGGTGATCTTCCGTTCGATGGCGTCGCTGAGGTTGCGCTGCCCCTGGATCACGTTGAGCCAGGTCGGCGAGTTGGAGTCCTCGAAGTCCGCCATGAAAACCTTCGCCCCGGAGTTGAGCGCGTTGATCATCATCTTGCGCTCCACCGGTCCGGTGATCTCAACCCGACGGTCACGGAAGTCAGCTGGAATCGGCGCGACCTGCCACTCGCGGTCGTCGCGGACCGCCCTGGTCTCCGCCAGGAAATCGGGCTTCTCGCCGGCGTCGAGCCGGGCCTGCCGGGCTTTTCGCCGGTCGAGCAGCTCCCGGCGGCGAGCGTTGAACTCGCGCTGCAATGAGGCGACCAGGCCGAGCGCCTCGCTGGTGAGGACCGGTTCGAGCTCGACCGGCACCGGCGCCATGATCTCGACTCCCTTCGGCATCCCCATCGCCACGATTATGGCTAACCGCGGGTTGGAGGGCCGGAATCGGGGAGACTTACCGCAACTTGCCGCGCTCAAAAAGGGCAGCCCCCGTCAGTGAGCCGTATCCCCCCATCGCCGACTACGCCTTCATCAGCGATTGCCATTCGATGGCCCTGGTCAGTCGCACCGGTTCGATCGACTGGTGCTGCATGCCCCGGGTGGATGCGGCGAGCATCTTCGGCAGGCTGCTGGATTGGGAGCGAGGAGGCCACTGCGCGGTTGCCCCGGTGGACCCCGCCGCGACCAGCTTCCAGGCTTACCGGGAAGACACCCTGGTGCTTGAAACGACCTTCCGTACCGACGGTGGCGAGGCGAGGCTGATCGATTGTTTCGCGATGCACACCGGCGGCCGGATGAATCCGCACCTGCAGCTGATCCGGGTCCTGGAGGGCATGCGGGGCCGGGTCGAGTTCGACGTCCGCGTCGAGCCGAGGTTCGATTACGGCGAGGTTAAACCCTGGCTCCGGCGCCATTCGCTCCGCTGCCATTCCGCCATCGGCGGCAACGACGGGATCCTCCTCACCTCCGACGTGACACTGGAGCCCGATCCGCAGGCGCATGCCCTGGGGGCGCGATTCAGCCTCGCCGCTGAGCGGCGGATGAGGCTCTCGATCTCCTTCGTCCGGCCGGAAGAGCTGGAGTTCGAGCTGCCCCATCTGCCCGATGCGGCCGAGCTGGACGAGCGTGTCCTGGAAACCGTCCGGTGGTGGCGGCGCTGGACCAAACAGATCAACCTGACGGGGGCGCACCGGCCGGGCGTCGTTCGCTCGGCGATCACCCTCAAAGGACTTACCTTCGCCCCCACCGGAGCGATGGCGGCGGCGGCCACCACCTCCCTGCCTGAGACGGCGGGGGGCGAGCGGAACTGGGATTACCGGTTCAGCTGGATCCGAGATTCGGCTTTCAGCGTCAGGGCGCTGGCGGACATCGGCTGCTACGACGAGGCTGACGGCTTCCGGCGGTTCGTGCAGCGGAGCGCCGCCGGCAGCGCTCGCGACCTCCAGATCATGTACGGCGTTGGCGGGGAGCGGAGGCTGACCGAGATCGTGCTGCCGCTGGCGGGGTACGGCGGCGCCCGCCCGGTCCGGATCGGCAACGCCGCCTCCCGACAGCTGCAGCTCGACGCCTACGGCACCCTTCTCGACCTGGCCTGGCGGTGGCATTCCCGCGGCCACTCGCCGGATGACGACTACTGGCGCTTCCTGGTCGACCTGGTCGAGGTATCGGCCGAACGCTGGCAGGACGCCGACCAGGGCATCTGGGAGGTGCGCGGGCCGGCCCAGCACTTCGTCCATTCCAAGGTGATGTGCTGGGTGGCGCTCGATCGCGGCCTGGCCCTGGCCCGGGAGTGTTTGCGGAAGGCGCCCCTGGGCCGATGGGAGAAAACTCGCACGGCGATCCGCTCGGCGATCGAAGGCCAGGGGTACGACCGCCGGCGGAAGGTCTTCGTGCAGTCCTTCAGCTCACGCCAGATGGATGCGGCGCTGCTGATCCTGCCCATGGTTGGTTTTGTGGCCTACGACGACCCGCGCATGATCCGAACCGCCGAGGCGATCCGCACGGACCTGGAGCAGGACGGCCTCATCAAGCGTTACGAGGTCGAGAGGACCGATGACGGCTTGAAGGGCAAGGAGGGTACCTTCCTCGCCTGCACCTTCTGGCTCCCGGGGGGCTTCGCCCGGCAGGGGAAGCTGGGCG
>CAXMLP010000170.1:0-12590 GCA_964194225.1 uncultured bacterium
GTCTAACCGAGGCCGCCGATCACCACTGACTTCATTTCCGTGTATTCATGAAAAGCTTCGAGACCGTGCTCCTTGCCGAAGCCGGACTGCTTGGTCCCTCCAAAGGGCAGCTCGTCGTACGCAATCTGAACCGAATTGACCCAGGTGTAGCCGGCCTCGAGCTCGTTGATGGCGCGAAACGCGGAGGCCATGCTGCCCGTCCAGATCGATGAGCCAAGGCCGAAGGGCGAGTCGTTGGCCAGGCGGATCGCCTCGTCCAGGTCCTTGACCCGCATCACCGGGAGGGCGGGCCCGAACACTTCCTCGGTGACCATCCGGCTCGTCTGAGGCACATCGGCGAGGACCACCGGGTTGAGGAAGTTGCCCTTGTCGAACCCCTCGCCGCTCGGCCGGCCGCCGCCGTAAACGACCCTGGCGCCCTTGTCGATCGCGTCTTTCACCTGGGCCTCCACCTCGGAACGCTGCTTCTGGCTGTGCATCGGCCCCATCCGGCTGGCGGGGTCGAGGCCATTGCCGGGCTTCATCTTCCCGGCCTGGGCGACGATCAGCTCCAGGAACTGGTCGTAGACCCCCTCCTGGACGTAGATCCGCTTGGTTGCCAGGCACGCCTGGCCACAGTTGAAGAAGCGCCCGACACGGACCCCGGCTGCGGCCGCCGCCAGGTCGGCGTCGTCGAGGATGATGCAGGGGTCGCTCCCGCCGAGCTCGAGCGTGATCTTCTTGAGATGCTCGGCCGCCCTGGCCATGACCTTCTTGCCGGTCGGCGTCGAGCCTGTCAGGCCGATCTTGCGGATCAGCGGGTGCACCACGATCGCATCGCCGGTCTCGCTGCCGACCACGACGTTGATCACACCCTCGGGCAGACCGCCGTCGAGCAGCGCCTGGATGCAGGCAAGCGTGGAGAGCGGTGTGGTGCTGGACGGCTTGAGCACAACGCAGTTGCCGGCCGCGATCGAGGGAGCCACCTTGTTGGCGGCCAGCGTCAGCGGGAAGTTCCAGGGCACGATCGCCCCGGTCACGCCGATCGGCCGGCGGACGACCAGGCCCGTCAGCTTGGTCGAGGCGAGGTTGACGTGCTCGCCATGGACCTTGTCGGCGAGGTCAGCGAACCAGGCGATGTTGTCGGCGAACCTCTCCGCCTCGATCTTCGACTCGAGCAGCGTCTTGCCCTGCTCGCGAGTCAGGATCGGAGCGATCTCGTCCACCTTCGAATGGGCATGGGCGGCGGCTTTGTGGAGGATCTTGGCGCGCTCGGCGGGAGCCAAGCGACCCCAGGTCGCCTGGGCCTTGGCCGCGGCCCGGGCCGCCCGGTCGACGTCCTCCGCGCCGCCGGCGGGCACCCTTTCGACGACCTCACCGGTGGCCGGGTTCATCACGTCGTACGTCTCGCCGGAGGCGGCCTGAACCCGCTGTCCCTCGATGATCATCGTCCCCATTCAAAACCCTCTCAATTGATCTGCCTGCCTAACCGGATAATTATGGGTCGAGCTATCCGACGGAGTTATTTCGGACCTCGCCGCAAACGCGCCGAGCGCGCGGGTTGGCCTGGATTTGTGAGAGGAGGCGAGGCATGGGCATAAGGCTGGACAGGCAGGACGGGGTCGGCATCATCACAATGGACCGGCCCCCGGCGAACAGTTACGACACCGGATTCGCGCGCGAGCTGGGCAACACGATTGACGAGGTGCGAACCGACGACTCGATCGGTGCCGTGGTTCTGCGCAGCGCCTCGGAAAAGTTCTTCTCGGCCGGGGCCGACGTCGGCGCCTTCCAAAAGAACAGCGCGCGCCAGCGCTGGATGACCGTGCTGATCATGCACGAGGTCCTTCGCAAGATGGAGAACACTCCTCTCATATTCATTGCCGAAATCTCCGGTCACGCTCTCGGCGGTGGGCTGGAGATCTCCCTCGCCTGTGATCTGAGGTTCGCCGCCAAGGGCGACTACCGGATGGGGCTGCCGGAAGCCAACCTCGGCCTCTTCCCCGCCAACGGTGGGACGCAACGCCTGCCGCGCCTGGTCGGCAAGTCGCGCGGCCTGGAATTGATCATAAAAGCCCGGACCTTCTCGCCGGAGGGAGCCGAGAAGCTCGGGGTGGTCGACAGGCTCTTCGAAAGTGCCGCCGAATGCCGGGAGAGGACCCAGGAATACGCCACCGAGCTGGCCGCGGGACCGCGAGAGGCGATCGGCAGGGCCAAGCTGACGACCACCCTCGGGTTCGACGCGCCGCTTGACCTCGGCAACGCACTCGAACGGGAGGCGATCGGGTCGGTCTTCGCCTCGGAGGACGCCGCCGAGGGTATCAGCGCGTTCTTCGAGAAGCGAAAGCCGCAGTTCAAGGGGCGCTGACGAAGCTTCAGGGGCTTCGCCGCGTCCAGAAGCCATCGGGGTCAAAGCGCCGGATCTGGCGAAGCTCCTCCTCGCTCGGCGGCACCGTCTCGGCGACGTCGTCCGCGACGCGCAGGTTCCAACCCGTCTCCGCCCGCACCTCGTCAACTGTGATTCCGGGGTGGTGAGAGGCGAGGTACGCCTCGCCTCCGGCCGGCGGAAAACGCAGGACGCCGAGCGTGGTGACGATCGCCGCCGGCCCACCGCCGCTGAGCCCGTTGCGGGCGCGCCAGCCGGGTGTGCCGTCGCCATGGCCCGGTGAGGTGACGTAGGAGACCCTCTTTACGAAGCGGCGCCTCTCATGGTTGAGCAGAGTCACCCAGCGTCGCGAAAGGATCGCGATGTCGGCTCCGCCCCCGCTGCCGGGCAGCTTCACCTGCGGCCTTGTGACTTCGCCGATGTAGGAGGTGTTGAGATTCCCGAAGCGATCAATCTCGGCGCCACCGATGAAACCGAGGTCGACCAGTCCCTGGGCCATCAGGGCCATCACGTTCGACATCCGTGTCGCCCACAGGGCTCCCACCACGTTCGGGGGGTCTCCCATCGTGCCAAGGAAGGCCTCGGCCGGAGCCGCCCGCAGCAAACCCACCTCATAGAGGCCCAGCGCCGTCGGCGCATGCGTGGAACGGGCCACCGCAAAGGCCAGCACGGGGAGTCGCATGCCAACAAAGACGAGCTCGCCGTCGACGATCTCCCGGGCGGCGACCGCGACCATCATCTCCTGTCCGGTGTAGGTGGCCACCTCAGATGTCCCCGTAATCAACGGGGGCGGAGAGCCGGTGTCGGTGCACCCGCAGGGAGGACTGGCCGGCAAGTCGTCCCAGGTACTCGGAGCGGTCGGCGACCCCGATCACCCACTCCTGGAGCCACGCCGCGAAGCCCCCCTCGGTCCGAGAGCGTTCCGCGTATTCCTTGAAATGAGCGTGGTCGCGCCGCCAGTAGCCCTGCACCGGCGCCGGATGGGCGCCGCCCGGCTCATGGACGACGGCCACAACCTTGCTCTCGGGCGCGAGGACCCGGTTCGGATCGGACAGGGTGATCGCCTCATCGACGAGCTCCTCGCACGTCAGGATTACCCCACCCGCGGCCAGCGCGGCCTCCTCCGCGATGCCGAGTGGTCCCCAGGCGTGCGCCCGGCCT
This sequence comes from uncultured bacterium, assembly GCA_964194225.1. GTDB lineage: Bacteria > Chloroflexota > Dormibacteria > Dormibacterales > Dormibacteraceae > CAXMLP01. Next base: position 3,527 of record CAXMLP010000170.1, read on the forward strand.
CGGGCGTCGGCGCGCTGGACGTGGATGATCGCCAGGTCGGGGCGCAGGGCAGCCACGCGGACCGAGCCGGCAGCGAGCGCGAGGGTCGGGTTCGAACGGAGGATGTCGGAGCCCAATAGCGTGCGGGTGGGAATGTAGGGAGACCCCCAGGCCGCCGCCCAGAGGGCCAATGAGATCGAGAAATTGGAGTGGTCGTGGATCTCGAGCGGCCGCGGCACCGCTTTCTCGGCAGCCCGCCGGTAGTTGTGTCCGAGCCCCTCGGAGACGTTGCCGGCCCAGGCCGCGGTCAGCCGCCGGACGCAGCCCGCCCCGATCAGCTGGTCGAAGAGCGAATCCGAGATGGGCGCGATCAGCTCGAGGTCGCGACGTCCCTGGCGGATGATCTCGTGCCCGGCGGCGAAGGGCACCAGCGGCTCGAGGGAGCAGCTCATCGCCACCGACATGCCATCCGCGAGGTGCCGCCGGATCGCCTCGGCCATCGTCATCAGCTTGTCCATCTGGCCCAAATAATCGGGCGTATCGGGATCGGACGTAATCTGTCACCGATGTCGCTCTTTGAGGAGCTCGACCGCCCGGTTCAGAGAGAGCTGGTCACCCTCGACATCAACGGCGAGCGCCACCAGCTCCACCTGCCCGTGCATCGCACGCTCCTGGAGGTTCTGCGGGAGGATCTCGGCCTCACCGGCACCAAACATGGCTGTGAGCTGGGCGAATGCGGCACCTGCACCGTGCTGGTCGACGGGCTGCCCCAGCTCAGTTGCCTGGTCCTTCCGCTGCAGGTCGAGGGCCGGCCGATCACGACGATCGAGGGGATGGCGTCGGGGCCCACCGATCACCCCCTGCAGGCGGCCTTCACCGAGCTGGCCGCGGCGCAATGCGGCTACTGCACACCCGGCATCCTGCTGACGGCCAGGGCGCTCCTCGACACGAACCCGATGCCGACCCGGCTGGCCATCCGGGAGGCGCTGGCTGGCAACCTGTGCCGCTGCACCGGCTACGTCAAGATCATCGAGGCCGTGGAGCTCGCCGCCGGGCGGATGTCCTCATGAGCCGTCGGCCAGCCGGTGCCCCCCCGCTAGGCCCATCGGAAAAGCCCCAGCGCTCGGTCGGCATGTCGTTTCCGAAGAGTGACAGCGGCGCCAAGGTGCGCGGGCAGGCGATCTACGCCGACGACATCTCACTGCCCCGGATGCTGCACTGCAAGATCCTTCGCGCCCAGGCCCCCCACGCCCGGATCACGACGATCGACGTCAGCGCCGCCCGCCGCATCCCGGGCGTCGTCGCCGTCCTGACCGGCCAGGACCTGCCGATCCGCTTCGGCATCCTCCCAGTCAGCCAGGACGAGGCGGCCCTGGAGGACCACAAGGTGCGTTATGTCGGCGACCCGGTGGCGGCGGTGGCGGCGGTCGACGAGGAGACGGCGGCGGCCGCCTGTGACGCCATCCGGGTCGAGTACGAGCTCCTGAAGCCGGTCATGACCATCGAGGAGGCGCTTCGCGAGGCCACCGACGAGCCCATCCAGGAGGGCAGCGGCCGGACCGACAACATCCACCGGATGGTTGCCTACGAGTTCGGGGATGTGGAGGCCGGATTCGCGGCAGCGCATCACATCCGGGAGGACGTCTTCTTCTTCCAGGGCAATACGCACCTGCCGATGGAGCAGCACTCCGCCGTCGCCACCTTTGTCGACGAGCGGCTCACGCTCTGGTCGAGCACCCAGGTCGTGCATTACGTGCACCGGGCCCTGAGCCGCGTGCTGGAGCTTCCGATGAGCCGCATCCGGGTGATCGGTGCGACCCATGGCGGCGGCTTCGGCGGCAAGACCGATCCGTTCGCCCACGAGATCGTCGTCTCGAAGCTGGCCATGGTCACCGGCCGGCCGGTCAAGTGCACCCTGACGCGCGAGGAGGTGTTCTACGCGCATCGCGGCCGTCATCCGACGCTGATGTGGTACCGGACGGGCGTCAGCCTCGACGGCCGGATCACAGCGATGAGCCTGCGGACCGCCCTCGACGGCGGCGCCTACGGGTCCTACGGCGCCGCCTCGGTCTTCTACACCGGGACGCTGCAGACGGTCACCTACAACCTGCCCGCCTACCGGTTCGAGGGCGCGCGGGTGTTCACCAACAAGCCGCCCTGCGGGCCCAAGCGCGGGCACGGCACACCCCAGGGCAGGTTCGGCATCGAGCTCCACCTCGACAAGATCGCCGAGGACCTCGGGATGGATCCGGTCGAATTGAAGCGGCGCAACTTTGTCAAGCCATTCAGCCGGGCGGTGAACTGGCTGCGCATCACCTCCTGCGGCCTGGAGGAATGCACCGACTGGGTGCTTTCGGCGTCAGGCTATGGGCAACGGGAACGGCGATCGGGCCAGGGCATGGGCTTCGCTGTCAGCAGCTACATGAGCGGAGCGGGGACGGCGATCTACTGGAATGACATGCCCCACTCGGAGGTCCAGATCAAGCTCGACAGAACCGGCGCCACCGTCTATTGCGGGGCGATGGACATCGGCCAGGGCTCGGATGCCGTCCTGACGCAGATCACGGCCGAGGAGCTCGGGCTGCACCCGCGCGAAATCCGCCTCGTCACCGCCGACACCGACCTCACGCCGGTCGACCTCGGCTCCTATTCCTCGCGCGTCACCTTCATGGCCGGGAATGCGGCGCTCGAGGCCGCCCGCCGGATGAGGCAGCTGCTCATCCAGGCAGTCGCCGAGCGTATGGGAGTGCAGGATCTGGAGGAGATCGATGTCGGCGATGGCCGGGTGGGCGAATTCTCCTTCGAGGAAGCCTGCGTCATCGCGACCACCAGGTTCGGCGCTCTGAGCACGACCGGCAGCTACAAGCCGCCCCGGATCGGCGGCCCGTTCAAGGGATCCGGGGTCGGTCCCAGCCCCGCCTACAGCTACAGTGCGGCGGTCGTCGAGGTCGAGGCAAACAGCCGGACCGGCATCGTGACCGTCGGCCGAATCTGGATCGCGCACGACATCGGCCGGGCGATCAATCCGCTGCTCGTCGTGGGCCAGATCGAGGGAAGCGTCTACATGGCGCTGGGCGAGGCGCTGATGGAAGAGCAGGAGTATCGCAAGGGACTGCACAAGTGGCCATCGATGCTCGAGTACAAGTCGCCGACCAGCGCGGACATGCCCGAGATCTACAGCCATCTCGTCGAGACAGCCGACCCCGAGGGTCCCTACGGCGCCAAGGAGGCCGGCCAGGGACCTCTGCTTCCCGTCATACCCGCGGTCAATGCAGCCGTCCACGACGCTCTCGGCGTCTGGGTGGACGAGACACCGATCACGCCCGAAAAGGTGCTTCGGGCGCTGGAGGCGCAGGCGAAGGGAGAACCCCCCCGCCACGGTCCGAAGCGGTATCCAGCCATTCGATATCCCGAGTTGATCCGGGTCGCCCCACCGCGGCCGGACGATCTGCGGGTGGGCGCCGAGCTCGAGGCTGCCTTTCCCTCCGGCAGTCCGCGGGTGCGCTGAGGTGCTGCGCCTGCCCCGGCTGCGCTATCTGCGGCCGGGCTCGCCGGTCGAGGCCGCCGAGGCGGTTGCCGCGGGCGGCGGCCGAGCCATGCTGGTGGCGGGCGGCACCGACCTCTTCCCGAACCTCAAGCGGCGTCAGTTCGAAGTCGACACGCTCGTCCAGGTGCCGCGCGCCGACGCGATCGTCGCCACCGCCGGCACGGTCGAGCTCGGGGCGACCGTGACTCTCGCCCGGGCGGCGGCCGACAGGGACATCGGTGCCCGCCTCCCCGGGTTTGCCCAGGCTGCCGGACTGGTCTCGTCGCCGCCCCTGCGCAATGCCGGTACGGTTGGCGGCAACCTCTGCGTCGACACGCGCTGCAACTATTACAACCAGAGCTACGAGTGGCGCAAGTCGATCGGGTTCTGCATGAAGAAGGATGGCGACATCTGCCTTGTCGCCCCCGGGAGCCCGCGCTGCTGGGCCCTCTCGTCCTCCGACACCGCACCCATGGCGATCGTGCTCCGAGCGACGGTCACCCTGGTGGGACCGGACGGGGATGAGCGACAGGTCCCGGTGGCAGCTCTCTATCGCGACGATGGCATCGAGTACCTCGCCAAGGCCCCGCCCGAGGTTCTGACGAGAATCTCTCTGCCCGCGCAAACCGCCGTGCGCAGTGCCTACATCAAGCTGCGGCGGCGGGGCTCGATCGATTTCCCAATCGCCGGCGCGGCCGTCGCACTCCTGATGGACGGTGACCAGGTCGTCTGGTGCCGGATCGCGCTCTCAGCGGTCGCCTCCCACCCCCTGGAGGCGACCGCCGCCGGGGACTTCCTGGCCGGCCGCAGGCTGGACGCCGAAACCATCGGAGCGGCCGCTGAACTTGCCGCCAAACCCGCCAGACCACTGGACAATGCCGACCTGACTCACTTCTGGCGCAAGCGCATGGTGAGGGTCGTGGTCGAAAAAGCACTCTGGCAAGCTGCGACCGTTAATTGAGCCCGAGCGTTATTGTTTCGCAGGAATGGCAGAGATTACCCCGATCCGGACCCCCGACAGCCCTCTGTCGCGACCATCGGCGGCCCACCGGGGCCAGGGATTGGTCGAATACGCATTGATATTGATGCTGGTCGCGATCATCATGATCATCGTCCTCATCAGCCTCGGCGGACAGACCAAGAACATGTTCAGCAATGTCACCGTGGCGCTCGGGCTTTGACCCGATGCAGGCTGCCCAGGTGGCGCCTCAACCAGCGCGGCCAGGGCATGGTTGAATACGCCTTCATCCTCGTCCTGATCGCCCTGGTGGTGATCGTCATGCTCGTCACGACCGGAGGCCAGATCAAGCGCCTCTACTCCGACATCACCTACACGCTGAACAACCAGGCAGGGCTATAGGGCACGGGCGAAGCCTGACCCTGCCGTAGGGGTCTGGCCGGGGGGTCCCCAGAATGCCGGGTTTGCGGCTCGCTCATCTCGCGACGAGAATTGTGCGTGCGGGGGCGCCGTCGGAGCCGACCAGCTTCAGTGGCAGACAGTAGAGGTCGTACTCGCCGGGCTCGACGCCGGCCAGGTTCAGTCCCTCGACGACCACGATTCCTGCCTCGAGCAGGGCGTGGTGCACTGGATGCTCGAAGGGGGCGTGGAAGCTCTCGACCGATAGGTAGTCGACGCCGACCAGTTTCTTGCCCTGCCGCACAAGCTCCCTGGCCAGGTCAAGGCCAACCGCGACGAATTCGGTTTCGAAAGGCCTGTCGGCAGCGCCCCAGTGGGCCGAATTACGGGTCTTGAATAGAACCCGGACGTGCTCGGTCGCCGGCAGGTCGGAGGGACGGAGATCGATCCCCGGCGGATCCGCGGCGATCACCAGGCAGGGGCCGACGAGCGTATCGAGGGAGAGGGCGTCGATTCCCCGGGCGCCCTCGACGAAGTGCACCGGCGCATCGACGTGAGTGCCGGTGTGCACCCCGGCCTCGAGCCGTGAAACGTTCGCGGGATCTCCGCGGGAGATGGCGCTCGCGCGGCGAAGACTCACCGCCGGGTCGCCTGGCCAGGTTGGCAGCCGCTCGGAGATGGGCAGGGAGACGTCATGGATTCGCATCGTGGTTCAGAGTAGAACGGGGACGACGAGAGCACCCCCGACTGGAATGCGCAGCAGCCGAACCGGGTAATCTAATACATACGTATGACCAAGACAGGTCCTGCGCTCACTCTGGGGCTGACCGCGCGCGAGACGATCGTGAGGGCCGCGGCTGACTCTCTCCTGGAATCGGGCTACGCCGGCACCAGTGTCCGCTCGATAGCAACCCGGGCCGGGGTCGCGATCGGGAACCTGCAGTACTACTTCCCCACCAAATCCGAATTGCTGATCGAGGCCTGGCGCCACCTGACCGAGCGGTCGGTGGAGGAACTGCGCACCTCGCTCAACCAGATGAGCGACCCCATCTGGCTCATCGAGAGCGGGATCGTCAGCATCTGGGACAGCCTGCGCCGCCTGGGCGACATCCAGCTGGCCGCCTTCGATCTTCTGGTGCAGGCGCCCAAACAGGAGAGCCTCCAGGCCTTCCTGCCCGAGCTGTTCGCCCGCTACCGAGACGTGGTTCAGGAGCAGCTGGACAGGCTGGAGCGCGACGGTCGGGTTCGCCTCAAGATCGAGCGCGACGTCCTCGTGCCGCTGATCCTGAACACCGTTCTTGGTTTCGGCCTCTATTACGTCGTCACTCGCGACGAGGAGTCGTGCCTGCGCGCTTTGAGCGCCTGGCGAGAGCTCGCCGGAAGTGTCGTGGAGCCGGTCGGATGAGCCCTCAACAGGAATTGGAGTCAATCGAATCCCTTTGGAAGGGAGGAATCGAAGAGGCTCTGGCCGCATACCGGCCGGCCACCTCCTTCATCGGTGAGGCGCATGCCGAGCGCGTTGCCCTGGCCGCTGCCCTGGTCGAGGTCGCCCTCCATCTGCAGCGGCTGGGCGGCGAGGCGCCCTCCCCGCCCGATCTCCTCCGCGGCGATCTCTGCCTCGCCCGTGCCTCGCGATTGCTCGCACAGACGCGGCAGCAGCCTCTCCAGGTCGCCTTCGCCAGGGCGATCGAGGATCTCGCCGTGCAGGCTGCCGAGGGTCGGGGAGCGCCGGCCGCCCGGCCCCGCCTGTTGGAGGCGATCGCGAGCGCCAGATGATCGCCAACCAGCGATTGCACGTCCAGACGGCCAGATCCACCCACTTCGTCGATCTCACCTCGCAGGTTCAGCAGGAGGTGGAGAGGGCGGGCCTTCAGTCTGGCCGCGTCTATCTCCAATCGATGCATACGACACTCGGCCTCGCGGTCAATGAGAACGAGCCGCTCCTCCTGGCTGACCTGGAGGCGATGCTGAAAAGGCTCGTCCCCGTCGAGACCACCTATCTCCACGACGACTTCGCCCTGCGCACCAACATCCCGGCCGACGAACCCATCAACGGCCACGCCCACGCCCGCCACCTGCTCCTCCAGCCATCGCTGACGGTGTTGGTGGAGAACGGCGGGCTGCTGCTCGGCAAATGGCAGTCGATCTTCGCGGTTGAGCTTGACGGCCCCCGCCGGCGTGAGATCGCTCTCCAGCTCGATGGTGAATTCGCACCCCGCGACGCGGACTCCGGCCGCCGGCTCATCGAGATCGAGTTGGAACGCCAGCTCCACGGCGATCCGAAGTTGGTCGGAGATCCCATGCGGCGCCTCGTGGCGGCCGGAGGCAAGCGACTGCGCCCCTTCCTGGTCCTCCTCGCGGCTCATCTCGGACCCGTCCGCGACCCGCTGCGCGCGGCCACCCTGGCCGCGGCGGTCGAGCTCATTCATGCCGCCACGCTCGTGCACGACGACTATGTCGACGAGAGCCCTCAGCGGCGCGGCAAGGCCACCGTGGCGGCTGCCGAGGGCCCGGCCAGGGCGGTCGCGGTGGGTGACTACTACTTTGCCAAGGCCACCCGCCTCATCGCCGAATTGGGCAATCCCGATGTCACATCCACCATCGCAATCGCGATGGAGGCGATCTGCCGCGCGCAGATCGATGACCTCGAGTTCCGCGGCCACTACCCGGGAGACGAGACGACCTACCTCCAGGTCGTCCGCGGCAAGACCGGCGCCCTGATAACCGCCGCCGGCGTGGCCGGTGCCCAGCTGGCCGGCGCCGAGCCCGAGGTGGTCGAACGTGTCCGCCGCTACGGCGACGCGATCGGGGTCGCCTTTCAGATGACCGATGATGTCGTCGATTTCAGTGAGCAGTCCGGCAAGCCGCTCGGTCAGGACATCCGAGAGCGGGTGCTCTCCCTGCCCCTGATCTATGCCACCGAGGACAGGGAGCTGGGCGAAGAGATCAGGCGCCTGCTCGCCGGTCCGATGGCGGATGAGCAAGTGCGCAGGGTCATCAGCCTGGTCGCACAGAGCGGCGCCCTGAGCCGCGTCAATAACCAGGCCAGGGGGCTGGTCCGGGAGGCTGTCGCCGCGCTTGAAGGTGTGGAGCTGAATGGCGTCAAGGCCACGCTGGTCGACATCGCCCACAGCGTCGTGGACCGCGATGCCTGAGCTGGCCCGCCCCGTCGGTCTTGGCCTTGCCTCACGAGGAGAGCTGCGGGTGGCTGTTGACTACTGCCGGCAGGCGGAGGCAGCCGGGCTGGAATCGGTCTGGGTGCACGACAGCTATTTCGAGCGGGATCCCATCACCTACCTATCGGCGATGGCCTATGCGACGCGCGACATCCGGCTCGGCGCGGGCTCGCTGAACCCGTACACCCGACACCCGTTCGTCCTGGCGGCGACCCTGTCGGCTCTCGACGACCTGGCGCCGGAGCGGATGTCCCTCGCACTCGGCAGCGGCCTGCCCCTCCGGCTGGCCCAGATGGACATCCCGCACCTCAATGCCGTTGATCGAGTGGCGGAGGCGATCGACCAGGTCCGTGAGCTGTGGGCGGGACGCCGGCTGGTCCTCAATGACAAGGTGCCGCCGCTGGTGCCCATGTTCCAGCCGCCCCACCGCATCCCGATCTACATCGCCGCCTACACCCGGCCCTATCTCGACCTGGCCGGGACGAAGGCGGACGGCTACCTGTCCCGTCCATTGGAGTCGCTGCCCGCGTTCGAACTGATGCGGAGGCGGGTGCTCGACGCGGCCCTCGCGGCCGGACGCCAGGAATCCGCCGTCGACTTCCGCGGGTATCTCTTCGCCCTGATCGACAGCTCTCGCGCCGAGGCCCGCAACCGGGCCAAGCGGGATCCCTTCGTCATCTACATGATCTCGATCCTTTCTGACATCTCTCTCAAGCGAGCCGGGTTCCCGTCCGAGCTCCGGGACACCGTCAATCGCCTCTGGCGCGCGGAGGACTACCACGGGGCGGCCGCGGCAATCCCGGATGAGCTGCTCGATGCATACGTGCTGGTGGGCACCGAGGATGACGTCGCGGCGCGGGCCGACGAATATCACCGGGCGGGGATGAATGTTCCCCTCCTCCAGCCCGTAGTCCAGGACAACGACCAGGTGGGCCTTGTCCTTCGAGCGGCAACCCTGTACGGATTGGGAGGCAGGGTGGGCGCCGGCGCACTCGGCTTCGGCACCGGCGGCGCGGTGGCGGCGGC
>CAXMLP010000171.1:0-1701 GCA_964194225.1 uncultured bacterium
AGGCGTCGTGGTAGAGGTAGAACTCCCAGGGATGGGGGCGAAGCGCAACCTGCTCCACCTCACGCTTCATCTTGTACTCGATCCAGGTGTCGATCAGGTCCTTGGTGAAGACGCCGCCGGCGAGGAGGTAGGCGTGATCATCGCGGAGCGCCGCCAGGGACTCCTGGAGCGAGCCGGGTACGGATTGAATGGCCGCTTTCTCGGCGCCCTCGAGCTCGTAGATGTCCTTGTCCAGCGGCTTGGGCGGCTCGATCTTGTTCTTGATCCCGTCGAGGCCGGCCATCAGCAGGGCAGCCATCGCCAGGTAGGGATTCGCGGTTGGGTCGGGTGAGCGGAACTCGATCCGCTTGGCCTTCGGGTTGTTCGAGTACATCGGGATCCGGACGCAGGCGGAGCGGTTCCGCTTCGAATAGACCAGGTTGATGGGAGCTTCGTAGCCGGGTACCAACCGCCGGTAGGAGTTGGTGGTCGGTGCGCAGAAGGCCAGCAGCGAGGGGGCGTGCTTGAGCAGGCCGCCGATGTAGTGGATGGCCGTCTGGCTCAGTCCCGCGTAACCCTTCTCATCGAACATCAGGTTCACGCCGTCCTTCCAGAGGCTCTGGTGGACGTGCATTCCTGACCCGTTGTCCTGGAAGAGAGGCTTCGGCATGAAGGTGGCGACATAGCCGTTCTGGGCCGCCACGTTGCGGATGATGTACTTGTACTTCATCACCTTGTCGCCCATGCGCGTCAGGGTGTCGTAGCGCATGTCGATCTCAGCCTGCCCGGCAGTGCCCACCTCGTGGTGCTGCACCTCGACCTGGCAGCCCGCCTCGATCAGCTTCAGCATCATCTCCGAGCGCAGGTCCTGCAGCCGGTCGACCGGTGGAACCGGGAAGTAGCCCTCTTTGGCACGGGGCCGGTTGGCGAGGTTGGGCGTTCCATTTGCGCCGCTGTTCCAGATGCCCTCTTCTGAATCGATGTGGTAATAGCCGCTGTACATGTTCTGATCGAAGCGAAGGCTGTTGAAGATGTAGAACTCGGCCTCGGGTCCGAAGTAGCCGGTATCGGCGATCCCGGTCTTTTGCAGATAGGCCTCGGCCTTGCGCGCCACGTAGCGGGCGTCCCGGCTGTAGGGGGTCCGGGTGATCGGGTCCACGATGTCGCAGATCAGGAAGAGGGTCGAGATCCTCAGACAGGGGTCGATGGTCGCCGTCTCGGGATCCGGCAGAAGGAGCATGTCGCTCTCGTTGATGGCCTGGAAGCCACGGATGCTGGAGCCGTCGAACCCGAGCCCCTCACTGAAGCTGTCCTCGTCGAGTTCGCCCAGCGGCAGGCTGAAATGCTGCCAGGTGCCGATGAGATCAACGAAACGAACGTCGACCACCTGGACGCCGGCTCGACGGGCTCGCTCGATTACCTCGGCGGGCTTGGTCGAGCTGACGATCTCGGTTGCCATACCCATGTATGCCCCTCCTGATGTGTGTTATTGCAACGGACGCCCGTTGACCATCATTCTCGGTGGCCAGGTCGAGATCTCCCACGGATGCTCGACACAAAGCCACCCACACCCGTTTCGTGTGGACCATACAGCAGAAAAGGAAGAGGTCCGCGGGAAGCTCATCCCGCGGACCTCTCAGAAATGCGTCGCGAACCGACTCAGGCGGCGACCGCCTTCAAAAGCGCGCGGTCGAGCCAGGAACGGATGCCGGCGGGGCCGGG
>CAXMLP010000172.1:0-2484 GCA_964194225.1 uncultured bacterium
GATGTGTATAAGAGACAGCCCATATGGCAACCGGCCAGCAACGCCGGCTCCCGGTGGTAATCGGGTGGAGCCGCGGCGGCCAGATAGAGGTCGAGCGCTTCATCCGCTCGCCCCTCCGATTCCGCCAATGCCGCCTCCAACTGGGTGTCCAGCAGAGGGTCAGCGCCGAAGTTGGGGCCCGGTCTCGGCCACTTCGCCAGCTCGGGGGAGAGCTCAGCCGCCAGGCGCCGGGCATCCTGAGCCGGGAGACCAGCTACGACGGCGTCGATGAGGGCCCCTCGGCCTGGGGCGCAATGTTTGCGCTGCCCGGACAGGGCCGCGACGCTCTCTTCGAGCAGCACCAGGCCACCGCCGAGGTCGCCCCCCCGGGCCGCCACCTGGGCGGCGATCCCGGCCATCCAGCCCCGAGCCATCCTCGGTTCCGTGCTCTCGCTGGTGGGGCGGGCCCCGACGAGGCGGCTAGCGGTCTCGAATTCGCCCGCTTCGTAGGCGTAGGCCGCCTGTTGGGCCGCGTACCAGAACCGTTCCCGGCCATCGAGAGCGGAAGGATCGGACCGCAGCCCTTCGGCCAGCGCCGCCCTCGCCGCGGCCAGATCGCCCTCCAGTTCCGCCAGCCGGGCCGTCGCCCCGCTCCACAGGCTCCCGGCGCTGCCGCTCCGCCCCGAGCGCGCCACCGCCACGTGGGCATCCTCTAGGGCGGCCCGGCTGCGATCGAGGGGCCAGGTCGGAATCCGGTAGTTCACCAGGTTGTACACGGCCCGGAAGTGGCTGAAGTCATCCCCAATGGCCTTGGCCTCCGCCCACGCTTGTTCGAGCACGGCCGCGCCCTCCTCACCCCTTCCTTCCATCTCGGTGAGGGCGGTGCCCTTGTTGACCAGGGCCCGGGGCCGCACCTGGGGAGAGCCGCTCTTCTCGGCCATCTCCAAAGCGCGATTGGCCCATTCGACGGCGAGGGGCGACTCCGCCCCCGACGCCATCATGTGCACCTCGGCCTTGAGCGAATACGCCTCAGCCAGCTCGCCGGACGGTCCGTGGGTCTCCGCCTCCGCCTCGGCCAGGGCGACGGCGGCCTCGGCGGCGGCCCGCTGCTCGTCGTCCTGGCCGGCCTCGCAGTAGAGCCGGGAGAGGTGGCACAGGGCCCGGGTCTCGGCCCGCCAGTCCCCGGTGGCGGCGACCAGCTCCCGCCAGCGCTCACCGTGCCGGATGGCGCTCGTATGCAGGCCGATCAGCCACGCCGCCTGCGACGCCAACGCTAGAAGCTCCGTGTCGTCCTCGGCCTCCGTCAGTCCCAGCTCGGCGAGGCGCAAGGCCTGCGAGGTGGACCCTCGCCGGAGGTAGACCTCGGCGCCCCGGCGGGCCGCAGTCACCATCTCGTCGTAACGGCCCGCTCCCTCGGCGTGGTGGGCGATGGAGCCGTGGTCGTCGCTCCCCGCCTCCTGGAGGGCGACCAGTGCCTTCTCGTGCAGGCGGCGGCGCTCGCGGCCAAGCAGCTGGGCGGCGACCGCCTCGCGGGTGAGGGCGTGCCGGAAAGAGAACATATCGGGCTCGTCCTCGACCAGCAGCCCGGCGGCTACGACCTGGCGGAGCAGATCGATCAGCTCTTCCTCGCCGGCGCCGGTCACGGCCGCCAGCAGGTCGAACGGGATGCGCTGACCGAGCACGGCGGCGGCATCCACCATGCGTCTCGCCTCCGGTTCGAGCCCATCGAGGGCGTGCAGCACCACCTCGGTGACACTCCATGGCAGCGGCAGGCGGGCCAATTCCTCGGGCTCGGCGCGGCCGGCGGCCAGCAGCAACTCCTCCAGGAAGAAGGGATTCCCAGCGGTCCGCTGGTATAGGGCGTCCACCACCCGGTATGGCGCCGGCCGGCCGTACACGGCGGCGAGGAGGTCCCCCACGTCGGCCTGGCCGAGCCGCCGGAGGGCCACGTGGGTCACCACCCGGCGCCGTTCCATGGCCGCCAGGAGTTCGGCCACCACCCGGCGCCGGCCCAGCTCCTCGGCCCGGTAGGTCCCCACCAGCAGGATGCCGAGTCCCGGCGCGATCGCCAGCCGGGTGAAGAGGGAGATGCTGTCGGGATCCGCCCCGTGCAGGTCTTCGAACACGACCACGCCTCCCGGCGCGGCCAGGTAGCGCACGACGTCGACGGCGGCCCGCAGGAGCTCCTCCTGCCCGTACTGGCGCTCCACGCAACCGGCCAGGCCGGGGGCGACGGCGCCGAGGAGCAGGCATACCGGGTCCTCCCGGCCGGCGAAGGCGTCCGGGATCGAGGTCCAGCCGGCGACCGCCTCCTCGACCGCGTCGAGCAGAACCTGGAATGGTCGCCCCGGCGAGGCCGGATCGGTCTGCCCGACGAGCACCCTGGTCCCGGCGGGGAGTCCGGCCAGCAGCTCGCGGATGAGCCGGGATTTGCCCACCCCGGCTTCACCGCCCACGAGCGACACGGCCGGATCCGGACCGGTCCCGACTCTGTCTCTTATACAC
>CAXMLP010000173.1:0-8191 GCA_964194225.1 uncultured bacterium
TCGGCAACGCCTACTCCGACGAGATCCTCTGGGAGGCGCGCCTCATGCCGCTGCGGCGCCGGGCCACCCTGAAGCCGGACGAGGAGGAGGAGCTCTTCCATGCGATCCCGGCGGTGCTCACCGCAGCCGTGGCGGCGATCCTGGCCGACCCCGCCTACGACGAATCCAAGCAGAACCGAACCTTCATGAGAGTCCACGCCAGGGGCGGCCAGGCCTGCCCTCGCTGCGGGCACCGGATCAGTCAGCTCGGCTCCAACCGCGAACCCCTGAATTTCTGTCGCGGCTGCCAGCGATAAATCCCCCTAACTATTAGTAGCCAGGCGGTATGCTTCCGGTCGGCCATGAGCGTGACGCGCGAGCTCGACGACATAACCCGCAACCTGGTTCGCCACACGCACGAGCATCCGCCGATCCGCGACGTGAACCAGGAGTCCGACCGCCGCCTCCGCCGTCGCGACCGGATCGCCGACGATTTCGGCCGAGTGATCGGCAGCTGGACGTTCCTCATCTTCCAGGCGGTGCTGGTCGTGATCTGGCTGACCATCAACGTGATCGGCTATCAACGGCACTGGGACGGGTTTCCCTTTCTTCTGCTCAATCTGGTCCTCACCTTCCAGGCGGCGTTCATACCTCCGCTGATCCTCATGTCGCTGCAGCGGGCGTCGCACCGCGACCGGCTGGCGGCTCAGCAGGCCTACCAGCAGGGCGTCAAGGATGAGGAGGAGCTGAAGGCGGTGATGCGCCACCTCGAGGTGCAGGACGAGGTGATGCTGCAGGTCCTGCACCGGCTGGAGCGCGCCGACCGCGAGCTGCGTCGCATCGCCCGCCGGCTGGGCGTCGAGGAAGAGCGCCCCGTCTGAAGCCTGTCCTCTTATCACAGGGCAGTGAGAGGGGACTTAGATGCAGCCGTTACCGGGGTAGGCGGCTTGATTGGAAACCTTTTGCAGCCCAACCGTTGGCGCGTACAGGTAGATGCCTGTGGAGCTGCCGAACCAAACCCCGTGGTTGTCCGCAATGGGTCCGCCGAAACTCATCGTGCCGCCAAGATTCTCGAGTTGCCTGCGCGGGCCTCCAAAGATCAACTGGGCCGTACCTGAGCCGGTGAGCAGCTGCACTTCGAGGTCGTCGGAGCCATGGCTGGACTCCAAGATGGGATGCCCCGCCTGGTCTAGACCGACGACCCCGAGCGCCGTTCCGGGCATGTACAACCAGGTTGTCCGAGCACTGGTGACGAGGTCGAAACGATCGACGCTGTTCGCGGACTTACGCAGGCCGCCCGGGGCAGGGTTGGGATCCGCTGGATTGAAGCTGCCAGTCCAAACTGCCGATCCATCGATAGCTCTGATGTCGTCAAGATCGGCAACTTTTCGGATGGCGCCCGTAGTCGGGTCCATCAGCCAGAGGTCCCGAACCGAGCCTTCGTATCCGAGGCCAAGGTAGAGGCCCTCGCTCGCATAGTTGAGGGCTATGTAGCGTTCAGGGGTCGAACCCGCCGGAACGGCTGGGAAGGCCTGGTCACTGCCGGTCGCCACGTCGACGACGTGCATCGCCCTCTCCCCCGCCAGCATGTACGCGTAGTGCTTGCCATCCGGCGACACCGCGCCGCGAGGTACGGGAACCCAGCGCGAGAAGGCACGGTCAAAGTAGAAACCGCGCGAGGGAATATACGGCCACGACACCTGCTGCTGCGAATAATGGTTTTGCGGGCCCGGTGCGAAGTTGACGGTGCCCGCAGGGAAGCTGATGAACCCGACCTCGGGCGCCGGGTTTGCACTGCCGAAATCCGCCCTGAAGATTGGCAGTCGGCATGAAAACCCCACCGCTACCAATGGCAAGCTCGCTGTTGCGGTCGCCGTGGTTGGCTGAGGCGAGTTTTGTGGGTGGGCCGTGGGCGAGGTCCGGGCTCCGGACACGGCACTGGCGGATGGTGACGGTCTGAGGGTGGCGGGCGTAGATTCCCCGCAGGCGCTGCTCACCAGCAGAATGATCAGCGCGGAACCGACAAACCTCATAGCCATGCAACTGTGGCGCCGCTCGGGCCGTTATGATCCAAACGCACAATTCCCCGCTTCCTCACCGGCAGACTCCGGAGATCATGTAACCAACGTGCACTCGCGAGGACGCACGTTCTGATCCTGCGCTATTTGCTGCGCTATTTGACCTTGTAGACGTCGTACTCCACGTTGCTGTAGACCAGCCGAGCGGTCTGTCGCCAGTAGACCTCGTCAGCGGAGAAGGGCGCGCTTCGCTCCTGGGGGCCGATGACGACGTAGTTCACCGAGTAGTGCGTCAGGAGCTGGGCCGCCCGAGGCCCTCCCTGCAGCATCTCCTTCACGTCGTTCTCCTTGGCGACCCAGTCGCCGATCCCGTAGCTCCAGAGCCAGCCTGTGTAGCCCAGCACCACGCGCCGTCCGGTGAGCGCCGCGACCGGCTGGTTGTGCTGCGTCGAGGTGAGGAAGATGGCGGTCGGGGCGGTGTGATCGCGCACCCAGGCGGCGGTGTCGAGACCGCGACTGTCGGTGAACAGGATCGCGCTGGCGCGGTAGTCGGCGGCCCGGGCCAGGTCCAGCGTTCCCGCCAGCCCGAGCACGACCGAGAGCGCCGCCGCGGCCACGATGCCTCCCCCGCCCAGCGTGAAGATGCGGGCCAGCAGCGCGCCGACCAGCAGCGAACCGAGCAGGAGCCAGAAGATGAAGAACTTGTTGTTATCCCAGTCCCAGGGATGCAGGAGGACCACGTTTGGCACCACGAACCAAAGCCACATCGGCAGGAAGTGGAGCGCGAAGCCGGTGCCGATGAGCCCCCGCCAGAGCTGCGCGACGACGAGGGCGGGGATGAAGAGCCCCAGGTTCTTGAGCCAGAACCAGGGGATGAAATCGGTGTGGTGGTCCGCCTGGGCGAGCCAGCCGAGCTGAACCTTCAGTCCGAAGAGGCAGGTGTCATGACCACCGGCGCAGGCGTCCCGCACCGGCGGGAACATCCAGGCCACGGCCGGCAGTCCGAGCAGCAGTGCCGGGATCAGGAAGCCGAGCCATTCCCGGCGCGGCGTGAGGACCGCCCAGAACACGGCCAGCGCCACCACGGTCCCGTAGGCGTGGACATGAAAAGGCGGGGTGACTCCAACCAGGAAACCGGCGAACACGTACGGGGCCCAGGCCCGGGAAGGGGCTCTTCGAGCACTGAACAGGATTGCAAGTGCGATCAGCACCAGGCTGAATCCGAAAAGCGTCGACCGCTGGGGGAGAAGGTTGGCGAGCACCGGGTTCAGCCATTGATAGTTTCTCGCAACCATGTGCGTGTACTCGTGCGGAAGGTGGGCGGGGATCTGCCAGGCCCCGGCGGCGACCTCGCTGAAGAAGTAGATGAATCCGAGTCCGCCGCCCAGCAGGAAGACGAAGACGGCGATCGCGGCGGCGGCGCGGTTGTCAAGCAGGCGCACGCCGGCCAGATAGAACACGGATGGAAAGGCAAGCGCCAGGAACCCTGACGTGAGAACCAGTGAGGTCGGCAGCGAGGCCCCCAGGGGGACGAGACTGGCCGCCAGGAAGTCGATCATGAAGGGGTAGCCGAGGCGATGGCCAGGGTCGATCGGGAACTCCGGCGGAAAGTTGTGGCCGTAAGCGAAGGAGCCCGCGTACGCAAGGTGAGCCGCCCAGTCGCCCCAGATCCCCAGTTGCCCCGCATGGAGGCCGTCGGGCCCCATGACATAGGCCTGCGCCAGGAGCCGAAGTGTGTAGGCACCGCAGATGACGGCGACGGCCAGCAGCGGCCAGGGATGACCGGGGTGGCGGGGCGAGCAGAACCATCGCCGGCGGAAATCGGCGATCTCTTCGGGGAGGCCAAGGCGGGCCCGGAACCAGCCCAGGGCCGAGAGCCCAATTGCCACCGCGCAGCCCACCAGCACCGTCGCGAGGCTGAAGCCGGCCACACTGGCGGCCAGGAAGCCGAACCAGGTGACCGCCAAAGCGCCGATCACAGCCCCGAAGAAGAGGCGCTCTTCCACATCGAGGGCAAGGCCGGCGAGGTACGTGGTTCCGAAGCCGGCCACCAATGCGGCGACCAGGAGGAGCGCCGGCGGCCCCAGCACCACGACCGCTGCCACCCCGATGAGAAGCAGCCCGACTTGGACCGCCCGGAGCGACGGCGGTGCGGTTCGTTCCAGAGCAGACGGCCCCGAGCCGGAGGCGACCACCGGCCCCTCTAGATCCACGTCGCGAACCACATCCGGCCGATCGGGAATCGCCCCAGGTAGGCCTGGTCGGGGATCGGAACGCCGGACCAGATGGGATAGAAGTAGACGAAGAAGAGGATGGCGACCGCCAACCAGGCAAAGAGGATTGGCCGGCCGCTGAGGACGGCCAGCAGGCGCCCGCGCACCTCGAGCTCCACCTCCGCCGCTGCTATCCGGGCGAGCACGAAGGCGAGGGCCAGGATCATGAAGATCAGCCCCCCGAACATGTGGTAGAGGAAGAGCACCCGGGTGATCGGCGCCCAGGGCAGGTACTGGGTGATGAAACCGATGAAGATGAACGCCGCCGGATAACTGCGGTGACGCAGCGCGTAGTACGGCATGAGCAGGACGCAGGGCAGGCTGGACCACCAGATCCAGGGATTACCGAGGTTCTCCATCCCGGCCACCAGGATGTGACCGGTGCCGGGATCGATCCCCAGGCCTGAACCCTCGTAGTAATAGAGCACCGGGTGATATAGAAACGGCCAGGAAAACCAGGGAGAGCCGTAGGGGTGGGTCGCGGTCAGGTGGGCGTGGTAGCTGAAGGCCGACGCCTGGTACGCCCAGAGGTCGCCGAGCGAGTGGAACTGGCCGCGCTGGAAGAAGGGGTACCAACTGGCGACGTAGATCACAAACGGCAGCGCGACGAAGGCCACGACGGCGACAGCTAGGTAGAGAGGCCAGGGCGCGCCGCCGGGGATGGCGGGACCGGACGGTTCAGGAGAGTCCTCTCCCCTTCCCCATCGCCAGCGACGCTCGCCGGAGCCGAGCGAGACGGCCATGTGCCGGCGTGCAACCCGCACCAGGAGGATGAAGAGCATGCTGGCCAGCGCCGCCAGGGCGATCCACTTGGCGGCGATGGCCAGGCCCACCACGGCGCCGGTCAGCAGCAGGCTGGCAAGCGAACGGCGCGGGGTGCGGCTGGCCAGGTGAACGTGGAAGAGGTAGTAGGTGAGGATGATGAAGAAGATCGGGTAGATGTCGATCATCCCGATCCGGGACTGGATGAAGAACATGCCGTCGAAGCAGGTGAGGACGGCCGCCGCCAGGGCGAAGAGGCGGTTGGGCCAGAGCCGGAACGCCAGCATGTACATCAGGGGGACGACCAGGGTTCCCACCACCGCACCCAGCCAGCGCCAGCCGAACGGTGTGAAGCCGAGATCCGCCGGCGTGCCCCGGGCACCCTCAAAAGTGAGCCGCCACCAGCCGTAGCTCCATTCCGAAGCCGCCATCAAAAGCTTGGCGAGGGGCGGCTCAGGGTCGAAGTAGGCGATGCCTTTGAGGTCTTTGTTTGCGAAGTCCGCGAAGTAGATCTCGTCGAAAACCTCGCCGTGGGGAGGCGATAGAGGCTGGTCCGAGGTCTGCCGGTAGCCGCGGTTGTAAGGGTAGGCAAGCCCGCATAGGGTGCCCGGCCGGCCCGCGGTGTCGACCGGGGTATTGACTACACAGTTCGACAGGTCGAAATGGTCCGCCGGGTGGGCATAGAGGCTGGGGAAGAGCGGGCTGAAAAACCGCAGGCCGAAGGCCACCAGGGTGAGGAGCAGCAGAACGGGCAGGTCCGGCAGCTGGAAGGCCGAACCGCGGACTCCCTCCGGCTGCCGATCGGGAACCGTGGCTGGTCCTAGCGGCGCCGCTTGGGCCGCTTCGCTCCCCCAAGGTTGTTCTGCAGGGACCGGTTCGGTAGGCGTTGCGTGACCTCCTGGGAAAGTGATCGCGGATCCGGAACCGGCACGGCCAGCGTGCCTTCGAACACATACCTGCGGCCAAGGCGCTTGCTGAGCCGGGCGACGGTCGCCTCGTCGCCGCCGAGCCGCGCGAAGAAGGCGGGCTGGTCGAGGAGCGGCTTGGTCATCGCGTTCACGTAGCTCTTGCGGGTGACAGGGTAGAACGCCCGGAGGTCGGCGATCCGCGTGCTCCGGATCGCGTCATAGGGCACAACGGTGCTGACGAATGGAAATGTCCAGTTGAAGACAAGACCGTTTTCAGTTGCCTTCACGTAGCTGAGCCGGCGGAAGGTTCCGAAGAAGATCAGGATCAGCGCCGAGCCCGCCAGGCACTCGCCGACCAGCAACGGCAGCTCGCGACTGTGGGAGTAGACGACTGACAGGCCGATGCCCACTGCCACGAGGACAGGCGCGAGCGGCCAGTTGCGCTTCCAGAGCTGCTCGGCGTACAGGATGGGGTGCTTCACGGCCAGCGCATTATGCCCGGGCCCAGTCGCGGCTGCGTTCAACAGCCTTGCGCCACCGGCCCTGGCGGGTGTCGGCCTCGTCCCGCGACATCTCCGGCTCGAAGCGCCGGTCCAGCCGCCACAGCTTGGCCAGCCCCCCGTCCGACTTCCAAATCCCGGCGCCCCGACCGGCCAGAAAGGCGGCACCCAGCGCTGTGGTCTCGGTGTGCTTTGGGCGGAGAACCGGGACGCCGAGCAGGTCCGCCTGGAACTGGCACAGGAAATCCATGACGCTGGCGCCGCCATCCACCCGCAGCTCCATGAGTGGGCCGCCGCTGGCGACCTGCATGGCCTCCACGACGTCGACAGTCTGATGGGCCATTGCCTCCACCGCGGCCCGGACCAGGTGGGCTCGCGAACTGCCCCGCGTCAGGCCGACGATCGTTCCCCTGGCGTAGGCGTCCCAGTGGGGAGCGCCAAGCCCCGCAAAGGCCGGCACCAGGTAGACCCCGCCGGTGTCGGGCACCGAGGCGGCCAGGGGTCCGGCCTCGGCCGCCTGCGCAATGATGCCGAGACCGTCGCGAAGCCATTGCAGGGTTGCGCCGGTGGCGAAGATGGCGCCCTCTAGGGCATAGCTCAGCCTGTCCTCGCGCAGCCAGGCGACCGTGGTCAGGACTCCCGCGGTCGTGGCGACCCGCTCCGACCCGGTCTGCATCAACACGAAGGAGCCGGTGCCATAGGTGTTCTTGGCCATCCCGGGTTTGAGACAGCCCTGGCCGAAGAGTGCGGCCTGCTGGTCGCCGGCGATCCCGGTTATCGGAGCGTCGATGCCGAGGAACGCAGCCGGGTCGGTGCGGCCGATCTTGCCGCTCGATGGGCAAACCTCGGGCAGCACTCCCAGCGGCACGCCGAAGAGTTCGGCCATCTCCTCGCTCCAGGCGCCCCGGTTGATGTCGAAAAGCAAGGTGCGCGAAGCGTTGGAAGCGTCCGTGCGATGGACGCGGCCACCGGTCATGCGGGCAACCAGCCAGCTGTCGACCGTGCCCGCCGCCGCCGCCGCGGCGCCCTCCACGTTGGCCATCGCCCAACTCAGCTTGGTGGCCGTGAAATAGGGGTCGATGACAAGCCCCGTCGCGGTGCGAACGGCTTCCTCGGCGCCTTTGTCGCGCAGCCGGTCGCACTCGGCAGCGGTCCGGCGGTCCTGCCAGACGATGGCCCTGTGGAGGGGCTTGAGGGTCCTGCGGTTCCACAGGACCAGTGTCTCGCGCTGATTCGTGATTCCGACCGCCCTGACGTCGGCTGGCTTCAGCCAGGACTCGGCCAGCGCATCGGCGGCGGCCGCCTGGACGCTGGCCCAGATCTCCGCCGCATCGTGCTCCACCCACCCCGGCTCGGGGTAATGCTGCGTCAGCTCCCGGTACCCGCGGCCGCGGGGGGCACCGTCCATCCCGACCGCCAGCACGAGGGTGCCGGTGGTGCCCTGGTCCACGGCCAGGATCACGCCGTCGGCGTCAGCCACCGATGAAGGCGGAGTCCATTGAGTGGGCGCACCGGCAGTCGCGGCCCTTAGATTGGGCCGCGCCCAGCCTGGGAATCATCCGCAGGATCAGATCGCGCACCCGCTCGTTGTTGCTGGCGAAGAATCGCTCCACCTGATCGACTGAGACCGGCATGACCTCCGGAGCCCCCTCGACACCGGCGTCGTAGTCGGTGATGAGCGCGACGTTGACGTAGCACATGCCGAGCTCACGGGCGAGGATCACCTCGGGGTACTGCGTCATGTTGATGAC
>CAXMLP010000174.1:0-6589 GCA_964194225.1 uncultured bacterium
CTCCCTCGACGCGGCGGGCCGGGCCGGCCACGAACCGCCGTATGTCGACCGCCGCGTCTACTCCAACTGGAACTGCATGCTCGCAGTGGCCTACCTGGAGGCGGATGCCCGGTTGGGCCGGCCGGAATTGCGGCAGCGAGCGGGCGTTCTGCTCGACAGGCTGTTCGCGGAGCGGTTCGCGGCGGAGACCGGAATGGTTCACGCGGAGGGCGTGACCGGCCAGCTGCCCGACCAGGTCTGGGGACTGCTGGCTGCGGTGCGGGCATTCCAGGCGGGCCTCGGCGCCGGCTGGTTGGAGCGGGCGCAGGCGATTGCCGCCCACCTCGAGTCAGCCTTCGGCGACGCTCAGCTCGGTGGCTATTTCGACCATTCGGCCGCAGACGCGCTGGGCCGCCTGGGAGACCGCCTGAAGCCGATCGGTGAGAACTCGGTCGCCGCAATCGGACTCTTCGAATTGGGCACACTGGCTGGTGGCGAGCATCTCGAACATGGCCGGCGCGCACTCGAGTCGGTGGCGCAGCTGCCCGCCCGCTACGGACTGATGGCGGCCGGCTTCGCCCGTGCCTACGACCGCTACCTGCGCGAGGGCGTCAAGGTGACCACCGGGAACCGCGAGCTGGCCCGGGCGGCTCTTGAACTCAACCCCTACACAGTCATCGAGCCGAGTAAAGGGCAGCGAGCAATTGTCTGCATCGGCACGATGTGCCTGGCGCCGGTCACCTCTCCAGAGGCCCTCGCGGCAGCCATGACCCAGCCGCCGCCGGTCCGGCCGCTCAACGTGCACTGACGTTTGACGAAAGTTCTCACCACTTCACGCCGCCTCGGCGCGACGGCTCCGGCGGCGCAGCCGAGCACCGGATATTCCAAACGCGGCGCCCAGCATGGGCAGCAGGAGGGCGTGGGAGAGGGCTGCGGAAAGGGTGTTCCATGCCACGTAGGCGGGCAGGTCGCGCAGCGTGTTGCCGCGCTGGTAGTCCGGGTCCCC
The DNA here is from genome assembly GCA_964194225.1 of uncultured bacterium. GTDB lineage: Bacteria > Chloroflexota > Dormibacteria > Dormibacterales > Dormibacteraceae > CAXMLP01. Next base: position 986 of record CAXMLP010000174.1, read on the forward strand.
CGAGAGGATCACTTCGAGCCGGTTCTCCAGCAACTGGTTCATGGCCCAGGCCAGGAGCCAGAGGACAAGCATCGCGATCATCGCCGCCCAGAGGCCGCGAATCGCACCGCCACTCGTTCGAGACGCGCCCGCTGCCGCGAAACAGGCGAAGGCAACCAGCAGCGAGATCGGGAGTCCGAGTGCCGCCGCCGGACCGTCCATGGTCACGAGGTACTCGGTGCCGAGATGAGCCGCCAGGACCAGCCCGGCGACGACACCAAGTAAGGTCGCTCGGCCCAGAACGCCGGCCGCGTCAGCAACCCCCTCCCGGGCGAAGAAGATCGCCGCGGCCGCATAGGCCAGGAGCAGCAAGACGTCGGCAACGACCCCGGCCGTTCGATCGGCAGCGAGGATAACCGGATGGCGGGCCAGCGCCAGGCCGATCAGCAGCACGCCGGCAAGCAGTGCCCCGAGGGGCCATCGGTTGGCCTGGAACCGCCAGCCCAAAGTCCCGCTGCAGAGTTCAGAAGTCGAGGGCGACCGTCACGTTCTTTCGGTGGGTGAAATCCTCCAGGGCTCCCTCCAGTGAGAACTCCCGGCCGATCCCGCTCTGCTTGACCCCGCCGTAGGACATCCCCGGCAGCTGGCCGAAGCCGCGGTTGACCTGGATCCAGCCCGACTCGATCTGGTGGGCCATGCGCAATGCCTTGGAGATGTCGCGACACCAGACGTAGGCGGCCAGGCCGTAGTGGCTGTCATTGGCCATCTTCAACACCTGCGCCTCGTCCGACCATGGAATCGCCACCAGCACCGGGCCGAAGATCTCCTCCCGAGCGATCCGCCAGCCGTTGTCGGCGTCCTTGAAGACGGTGGGCTGGACGAAGAAACCCTCGCTCAGCGGGCCTTCCTTGGGGGGCAGGCCGCCGAGCACGGCGTGGGCACCGCTGCTGAGGCCGTCCTGGATGTAACCGCAGACCCGGTCGAACTGCTTCTGGTTGATGATCGCGCCCATGTCGGTCGCCTCGTCGAGCGGATCCCCGACCTTCAATTTGGCCAGCTTGCCGGTGAGCTTCTCCATGAATGACTCGAAGATCGATTCGTGGAGGAAGAGGCGGGAGCCGGCCGTGCAGGACTGTCCCTGGCGGGTGAACCGCATGCCGCTGATGACCCCGTCGGCCACCCGATCGTCGTCGGAATCGGGGAACACGATGGCGGGCGACTTGCCCCCCAGCTCGAGCGATACCGGCACGATTCGCGAGCCGCCCGTCTGGGCGACCAGCTTGCCCACCTCCGTCGAGCCAGTGAAGGACAGCTTCATCACGAGCGGATGTGCGACCAGCGCGGCCCCCGCCTCCTCGCCGTAGCCGGTGACCAGGTTGAGCACACCCGGCGGCAGGTGCCGGTGGCAGATTTCGACCATCCGCAGCACGCCCAGCGGAGCATCCTCGGCCGCCTTCAACACCAGGGTGTTGCCGGTTACCAGTGCCATCGCGATCTTCAGAGCGCCGAGCAGGATCGGGGAGTTCCAGGGGATGATCCCGCCGACCACGCCGATCGGCTCGCGAAGGTTGTAATTGAGGATGTTCTCCCCAAGGGGAATCGTCTCGCCCTTAAGCTCCGACGCGATGCCGCCGAAGTAGCGGAAAACGTCCGCTGACGAAATCGCCTCCGGGCGCGACTGGGTCCGGATGGCGTTGCCGGTCTCGCTGGCGACGATCCGGGCCATCTCCTCGACGTCCGCCTGGAGTTCCTCGGCGATCCGCGAAAGCAGCTGCCCGCGCTCGCGCGGTGGCGTGCGCTTCCAGGCGGGGAAGCTGGCTGCTGCCGCCCGGACTGCGCGGTCGACGTCCTCGGCCCCGCCCCGGGGCACTGAACCGATGACCGCATGGTTGGCGGGACTTTGAACGTCCACCTGGCGGCCGTCGGCCGCCCCCACCCACTCGCCGCCGATCAACATCCGGCCGAGCTTGTGCTGAACCTCTACCGCCATGGCGTCCTAAGCCTCCTCAACTGCGCCGGTCGTTTTGGGGACCAGCTGGGTCTTTGCGAGCCGTTCGAAGTACTTGATGATCGCGCTGTAATCGCTGCCGCCCAGCCCCTCGCTCTTGGCGATCCGGTAGGTCTGCGCGGCGGCGGCCGCCACCGGTGTCGAAAGGCCGAGTTCGTCGGCTGCCTTCATGAAGAGCCAGACGTCCTTATGCATCAGGTCAAGGGCGAAGTTCGTCTTCTCGTCGCCGGCCAGGATCGTGAGGGGCAGGTAGTTGTTCAGCACCCAGCTGCCGCCTGTGCTGGCGCCGATCACCTTAGCCAACGTGTTGACGTCGACCCCTGCCTTGACGCCGGTGATCAGGACCTCACCGAGGGCCTGCATGTGGATCGCCGAGAGCATGTTGTTGCACAGCTTGGCCACCTGGCCGCTCCCCGACGGACCGACGTGCATGATCTCGCTGCCCAGGTTGCCGAGCACCGCGCGAGCGTCCTCCAGCACCTCGGCATCCCCGCCGACCATGATCACCAGGGTGCCGTTCTCGGCGCCAATCACACCGCGACTGACGGGAGCGTCGAGAAAGTTGGCCCCGGCCGCCTCGCAGGCGCGGGCGACGCGCCGGGCGGTGCCCGGGTCCCCGGTGCTCATGTCAACGATGCTCACTCCGGGCCGGATACCCTGCAGCACTCCGTCCGGTCCGGTGATCGCCGCTTCGACGATCGCCGGCGTGGGCAGGCTGCAGATGACGAGGTCGGCATCCTTGGCAGCATCGGCGGGAGAGGAGGCGCGGGTTGCGCCCTGGCCGACCGAGACGGCGGCGGCGGCATCGGAGGGATCGAAGATGCGGACCGCGTGGCCAGCGGCGAGGAGCCGCCGCACCATCCGGCCGCCCATGTTGCCGACCCCGAGGAAGGCTATCGCTGCGAGTTGCGGGCTTGAATCGGGCATCAGCTGTCCCAAGGTTAGGCGGCAAGGGCCGGCATTCGCCGCGACAGTAGGATTCACCTCACGATGGCGGACCACGCCGGCACCACGTCACCCAGGGAGAGCCGGCGCCACTTCCGCAAACGGGTCCGCAAAGCGCTCGACAGTCCCAATCTGCAGCGGGCCCTCACCGAGGCTATGACCGGCATTCGGGGCCGGAGAAACCGCGCCTTCGAAACCTTCGATTTCGAAGCCGGCCGGGCCGACCTGAAGGCGCGCCGGCTGGCCAACCTGGAACAGCTTCCCGAGCTGCTGCAGGGATTCCGGGAGCGGCTGGAGGCGGCCGGGGGGACCTTTCATCTCGCTCCTGATGCCGAGGCTGCCCGCCGGATCATCGGCGACATCTGCCGGCGCGCGGGCGCGGGGATCGTCACCAAGTCGAAGTCGATGGCGACCGAGGAGATCCTTCTCAACCCCTACCTGGAAGCGATGGGGATGGAGGTTGTCGAGACCGACCTGGGCGAACGTATGGTGCAGCTGACGCACAGCCATCCCTCCCACCTCGTCGCCCCCGCGATCCACCTCACCAAGGAGGACGCGGCAGCCGTTTTCGGTACCGAGCCGACCGTCGAGGCGATCCAGGCGCATGCCCGCGCCAGCCTGCGCGAGAAGTTCATCGCCGCCAGGGTCGGCATCAGCGGTGCCAATGCGGCGATCGCCGAAACCGGCACCGTGATGATCGTCACCAATGAGGGCAACGCCGACCTCACGATCACATTGCCCGAGGTCCATATCGCCCTCTTCGGGCTGGACAAGATCGTCGCCACGCTCGATGACGCGGTGGCAATTCTGCGGATGCTGCCGCGGTCGGCCACCGGACAGGTGATGTCCGCCTACGTGAACTGGGTGACCGGCCCCTCGCGCTCGGCGGACATCGAGCAGTCGCTGACCATCGGCATGCATGGTCCCCGCGAGATGCACTGCATAGTCCTCGACAACGGCCGAACGGCGATGGCCGACGACCCCATCATGCGCGACGCGCTGACCTGCATCCGGTGCGGGGCCTGCTCCAATGCCTGCCCGCCCTTCATGGCGGTCAGCGGCCACCAGTTCGGCCACATCTACAACGGGCCCATCGGACTGGTTCTGACGCCCTTCCACCACGGCCATGTCGTGGACGACCTGCCCAATTCGCTTTGCGTCCAGTGCAATGCCTGCCAGGAGATCTGCCCCGTGGACATCCCGCTTCCCCGCCAGATCCTTGAGCATCGCCGGTCGGCCCGCAAACCCCTGCTCAAGACCGCGATGCTTGACCTGTGGGCGTCGACGATGGCCAGCCCGGCCCTCCGGCTGGCGGCTCCCTTCAGCGGCCTCGTGCCGGGGGCGCCCGCGGCGTTGACAACCCGGCCTTATCGGGACCGTGTCCGCCCAGGTGGCGAGGGCGAGACCGTCAGCATCTTTGCCTCCTGCCTGGTCGACCGGGTCCTGCCCGGCCAGGGCGAGGCGCTGGAGACGATCCTGCGGACGGCGGGCTACCGGGTCGAGTTCCCTCCCGATCAGTGGTGCTGCGGGCTCATCTGCTCCAACGCCGGCCGGTTCGATCTCGGCGCCCGCCTGAGTCGCCAGCTCACCGGCGCCCTGACGGGATCGCGGGGACCCATCATCACTCCTTCGACATCCTGTTTCGGAGCCTTCACCATCGACTCGCCGGAATGGGGCGCGCAGGCGCCGGGCCGGGCCGAGGTGGCCTCTCGAATGCGCGACTCCACTCGATTCCTACTCGAGCTGCTCGAATCGCGGCCTGACCTGGTTGCGCAGACGGCGGCCCCGACCCGCGTCGCCTACCACGACTCCTGCCAGAGCCTTCGCCAGCTCGGCCTGCGCTCCGAGCCCCGCCGGATCCTCGAGCTGGCCGGTTATGAGGTGGTGGATATTCCCGACATCGCCAACTGCTGCGGCTTTGGTGGAACCTTCTCAATGGAGTGGCCGGAGGTGGCGGGCCGGATCCTCGACTGGAAACTTGAAGCCATTGAGAGGACCGGAGCCACCGTGGTCGCTTCGGACAACCCGGGCTGCCTGATGCACATGGCTGGTGGCGCCCGCCAGCGCGGCCTCGAGCTCCGGGTGGTCCACGTGCTGGAGCTGGTCGCGGAGCGCCTCGCCCCCCGACCTTGAGAGTCGCCGGCCGGTCGGTGAGGTGCCTCGCCAGTTGTGTGGCGCTGCTCGTGACCGCGTGCGCGGCGGGCACCGGCGGAGTGCCATCGAGCCCGACCCGGACGGGAGCGCCATCGTTCCCTCCCGCCGAGACTGCGACTCCGACACCCCCCCCGGCGACTCCGTCGCCGGCTCCGCCCCAACAGGCCGAGTCGCCCCTCCCCGTCCAGCGCCAGGAGGTCGCTGCCGCGGCGCTACCCGGGCCGAGCGAGGCGCTCTACGTGGTCGGCGGGTTCGACACGTCGCGGAGCTCAACCCGCTCCGTCGAGGTCCTCCGCGAAGCCTGGACGGCGGGGCCCGACTATCCACTTCCGATCGACCACGCTGCGGCCGCGGCAGCCGCCGGTCGGCTCTTCGTCGCCGGCGGATTCAGCAACGGCCCCGCGCGAGCCGAGGTCTTCGCCCTGAGTGGCGGCGACTGGCTCCCGGTGGCCCCGCTGCATCACGCCCGCGGCGCCCTGGCGCTGGTGGCGCTAAGCGACCGGCTCTACGCGATCGGC